>CAJYKY010000353.1 GCA_913775005.1 uncultured Achromobacter sp. | reverse complement strand
GCCGACCACCAACGCCGTCACCGCCATCCCCGCTGCCGAGAGCGCCGCCGCGCTTGCCCACTACCGCGCGGCGCTGCAATTCGAGACTGATTGTTCCGATGTCGCCAGCGCGCTGGCCAGCGGCACGCCGGGTTTCGTGCTGCTGGATGTGCGCAGCCCCACGCTGTATGCGCAGGGCCATGTGCCGGGCGCACTCAACCTGCCGCACGGCAAGATCGTTGAATCGAAGCTGACGGACTATCCCGCCGACACGCTGTTCGTCACGTACTGCGCCGGGCCGCACTGCAACGGCGCCACCCGTGGCGCCCTGCGGCTTGCGCAGTTGGGCAGGCCGGTCAAGCTGATGATCGGCGGGATCACGGGATGGATCGACGAAGGCTTTGAATTGGCAGCCGCGTAGGCTGCGACCCGGACGCACTCCCGAGCCGCCGCGCCATCTCCTCAGTGAGCACGCCGCCCGTCATCAGAACTGGTATCGCGCCGTTAACATCGCGTTGCGCGGCTCGCCGTAAACGTTGCTGGGAAAGTTCACGGCTCCGGACAGCGCGTTGTAGTACTTCTTGTCGAAGACGTTGTTCACGTTCAGCTGAAGATCCAGCTTCGGTGTCGCCTGCCAACCCAGCACCAGGTCCGTGACGGTGTAGGCCCCCTGGCTGATACGGAAGGGGACGCCGCTGGTGGTGCCTTTGTTGTAGATGGCGTCCTGGCGATAGATCGAGCCGCCGATGCGCCATCCCTGCAACGCGCCTGACATTCGGTACATGGTCGATAGTTTGAACAAGTGCCGCGGCGTGTCGGTGTCGAACAGCGCGCCCACGTTGGCGGGGTTCGCATCCTTGCGGTAACGCGCGATAGCCACGGTATAGCCAGCGCTCACCTGCCAATTGGGCGTGATCGCTCCCTGCAACTCAAACTCCACGCCCTGGCTGCGGACCTCCCCCGCAGCGGAATAGCAGGTCACAGCGGGGTAGCTTGCGCATTGCGTCTGGTCGGTGCTGCGGAAGGCTCGGTTTTTCTGGTCCATGCGGAACACTGCCGCCGAGGCGTTCAGCGCCCCATCGAAGTATTCGCCCTTGATACCGATTTCATAGTTCTGGCCGACGACGGGATCCAGCAGTTCGTTGTTGGCGTCCAGGTAGTTCTGGGGTTTGAAGATGTCGGTATAGCTGGCGTAGAGCGAATGGCTGTCATTCAGGTCATAAACGATGCCGGCATACTTCGTCAGCTGGTTGTTGACGCGATAGCGGTTATTGGCCGTGACGGACGGCGTGTTCGATGCGAAGTTCGGATAGGTGTTGACGGTGTCACGATAGTTGAACCAGTCCAGCCGTCCGCCCAGGATGAGCTTCAACCGGTCGGCCAGATTCAGGCGCGTCGTCGCGTACACGCTTTGCTGGCTGATCCTCGCGTCCATCCAGTCGCGCAGCGGAATGTGGGGATCGGCAACGGCGCCCGGATCAAAGTCGTAAAGATCAAGGTCGCTATTGAGCACCAGGCCTTGGCGGCTGTTGCCGTCAAAATCGATATTGCGGTAGCTGGCGCCAAGCACCAGTTCATGCGTGCGTCCCAGCACGTCGAACGGGCCATTGGCGTACAAGTCGACGCTGCTTTGCTTTTCCTCGTGACTGTTGCGCGCCCCCAGCTGACCGTATTTGCCCGTGTTGATGTTGTAGTTGAGGTAATGGCCCTGCATATCCAGATCGGCGTGGGCGTAATAGGCCGACACGTGCATGCGCCAGCCATTATCGAACCGGTGATCCAGCCCGGCGAACGCCGAGTTGGTTGTCTTGTTCCAGTGTTCCCAGTCATTGGCATAGGACGTGGACCGCGGCAGCCCCAGGTCGCTGCCATCGCGGGCCACGGGCAGGCCGGTAAAGCCATTGCCATGCAGCCGGTTCTCTTGGTGCAAGGCGCTAAGCGTAAGCGTGGTGGCGGCGCCCAGATCCTTCTCCAGAATTCCATAGAACGTCTGGCCGTCGCTGCTTTCACCGCGCTTGTAGCTTCCGTAGTCCTGCGTAGCGATCACCGCGCGGCCGCGCAACGATCCATCTTTCGACAAGGGGCCAGAGGCGTCCAACTCGCCCCGGTAGCGGTCCCAACTGCCCGCGCTGGCACTCAGAGACACCTGCGGCACGTCGGTGGGCCGCTTGCGCACCAGGTTGATGGCGGCTGACGGGTTGCCGGCGCCCTGCACCAACCCGGCGGCGCCGCGCACGATCTCCACGCGGTCATAGATGGCCATGTCGGTGGCCAGCAGGTCCTGCGACAGATTGGAGCTATCCAGGCCCACGGGCAGGCCGTCGTACATGATGTTGTCGACGTACATACCGCGCGCGTAGAAGGACGCGCGTTCCGGGCCGAAGCGGCGGAAGGTCAGGCCGGTGGCGGTCTGCACCACGTCGTTGACCGTTGCCAGCCCCTGATCCTGAATACGCTGACGCGTAATGACGGTGACCGACTGCGGCGTCTCGCGCATGGACAGGTTGAGCCGGGTCGCCGTGCTCATGCTGGCGGTGGTGTAGGACTCTGTGCCCTCGGTCTGGCCATCGGCCGTCGCCGTGCCGGTCACGGTGACCGAAGGCAGCGTGGCGGCACCGGCTGCATCACTTGCAGTCGACGGTTCAACCCGAAGCACATAGGCGCCGGTGTCCAGCTGCACGGCCCGCAGGCCGCTGCCGGCCAGCAAGCGGGCCAGCGCGCCCGGCGCCGCATAGCGGCCCTGCACGCCGTCCGTGTGTTTGCCATCGGTCTGTTCGGCGGTAAAGGTCAGCATGATGCCGGCCGTGCTGGCCAATTGCCGCAGGGCGGGCGCCAGCGGTCCCGGGGAAATGCTGAAGTCGGCCACGGCGGACGCCGCAGACGTTGCATGGCCTTCAGCGTGCACAACGGCCGGCGCGACAGCTGCCAAGGCAACGGTCAGCGCCAGGCTAGCGAGCGTAACGGGAGTCGATAGTGCGCACCCCGGAACTGGGGCGCGGTACAGGTTTGACATGTTCTTCCTCTTGATCGGACCTCCGGCAAATCTGGTCCTCACAAGGTAGGTGCCCCGAAAACGCAGATCGGGCAGTCGCGGCAAGATTATTTTTTTCCGGAGACCTAACCGGCCGGCAAGACCGTTGCCCAATACCGCGTGCGCCACTGCACTCGCACCGGCAACACGCTGGGTAGCGTAGCCAGGATGCGGTCGGTATCGGCCAAGGGGAAGACACCGGAAAGGCGCAGGCTCGCCACCACCGGATCAACGCGCAGAAACCCTGAGCGATAGCGTTCCAGCTCGGCCAGAAAGTCGCCCAGCCGCTGATCATCGGCCACCAACTGCCCTCGCGCCCAGGCATCAGCGTGTTCATCGGCGGGGCGCGGCGCTGGAACGGCATCACGGTTGAACTCGACCTGCTCGCCGGCATGAAGCAGGCGCGCATTCGCGGTGCCGTTGCCGGGAGCCACTTCCACAGCGCTCTCCAGCACCGTCACACCGGTCGACCCGGCGCGCTGCCTGACGATGAACCGGGTGCCCAGCGAACGGATGCTGCCTTCTGCCGTCGTCACCCGCAGCGGCCGCGGATCGGGAGGGAACGATCCGTGCCGGGTGGCGATCATGATCTCGCCCGTCACCAGCTGGATGCGGCGCTCGTTCCCGTCATAGCGCACATTCACGGCACTGCGGGTATTCAACGTCAACCGGGTGCCGTCCTCCAGCGTAAGGTTGCGCTGCTGTCCGGTCGCGCTGCGCAGGTCGGCCACATTGGCCTGCCAGGCGTCACTGCGCGAAGCCGCCCAGCCGGCCCCCACCGCCATACCGCCCCAAAGTAGCAGGCGCGTCGCCCGCCGGCGTGCCACCAGGGACGGCCGCCCGTCCGCGCCGTAGGACGACAAGGCCGCATAAGCCGGCGCGCGTTCCAACGATTTCATGCGGCCCATGACGGATTCGACGTGCTGCCAGGCGGCCTCATGGTCAGCATGCGCCTGCCGCCACAGCCGCCATTGTTGCTGCTGCTTGTCGCCCGCCTCGCCAGACATCAACAGGGTCAGCCAGTCCGCTGCGGCGTCCGCCGTGGCCCGGCTGATGACCCGGCCGCTGGGCAGCGTCAGCGTGTCTCGAAGGGCCGCCATACGCTCAAACCAGCAGCGCGAACATGCATTCGCGATTGGCCCGGGTCAGATACTGCTTCACGGAACTGGTTGACGTCCCCAAGCGCTGGGCGATGTCGGCATAGCTCAGTTCCAGCAAGTGCGCCAGCAGAAAGGCTTCTCGAACCTTGGCAGGAAGACCATCAAGCACCCGGTCGATCTGCTGAAGACTCTGGACGGCCATGAGCTGCGCCTCGGGCGACGGAGCCACGTCCTCCGGCAGCAACGCCAGAGCCTCAAGGTAAGCGGTTTCAAGCAACTGCCGGCGGTGGCGATGCGCGAGGAGCCGGCGGGCAATGGTTGCCAGAAACGGACGAGGTTCCCGGATCTCGACAACCGTAGTCTTACGGTCCAGCAGGCTTAGAAAAGTGTCCTGCGCCAGATCGGCGGCAGCGAACGTATCGCCGACGCGCCTGCGCAGCCAGCCCTGCAACCACGTGCTGTGCTCGACATACAGCCCGGCGACATCGTCGGAAATAGGGGGAATCTGGCCAGACATGAGGACAGAATGGAGGAGGCTGAAAAATTAAATGAGAAGTGATCTCATTATACACAGCCTCCCCTGGGGGCCCCCGCCCTCTACGCGTCAATACCGCCAGCGCACGTTCAACGACCCCGCATGTTCTCGATTGCCGCCGCCGTATTGGCCGCTGTAATTCAGCGCCAGCGACGCATTGCGCGACACCGCCACTTCCGCGCCCAATTCGGCCAAGGCCGCGTTGCGGGCGATGGGCGCACCCGACACCGTGAACGCCTGGCCGCCATCGAATGCCAACGTGGATTGCGGCAGCACATCGCCGAACGCGTGCCGCCAGCCCAGCATGGCGTGCAAGCGGCCTTCGGCGCCTGCCAGCGTGAAGTCGGACCGCCCGCGCAGGCCAAGCGTGCTGGACGTCTGCTGCGTGCTGCTGCTTTGACCGCGCAACGCTGCCGAGCCGCCCGACTCCGAGAATGCGCGCGTGCGCAGGTCGCTCCACGCCAGACCTGCAAACGGTTCCAGCGTG
>CAJYKY010000352.1 GCA_913775005.1 uncultured Achromobacter sp. | reverse complement strand
ACGCGTGGCTGCTGCCGCTGGTCACGCTGGTCGGGCTGGCCTTCACCATCGCCCTGGCCGCCCGGATGGCACTGGGGCTGCAAGCGGTGCAACTGTCGGCAGGCGCGTTGATCGCGTTTTCCTTGGTGTGGATCAAATTCATCAACGCGGCCTGGCAAGACAACCCGGACGCCGTGCCGTTCGGCCCGACGCTGCGCCGGGCGCTGCAAGCGGGCATGCTGTGCCTGTTGCCGCTGGCGGCCGTGGCGCTGTATGGCGCCGTGGTCCGCGTGGACCAATACGGCTGGACCGTGATGCGCGCGTGGGGCGTGGCCACCAGCGCCCTGCTGGTGCTTTACGGGGTCGGTTACGGATGGGCGGCGTTGCGGCCCAAGCGCTATTACGCGGTGCTGGGCGCCACGAATCTCATCACTGCCGGCGCCACCTTGGCGGTGCTTGCGGCCTTCATCACGCCATTGGCCAATCCTCTTAGGCTGACCGCAGAAAGCCAGTTGCAACGCCTGCTCGACGGCCGGCAAGACCCAGAGGATTTCAACTATTACGCGATGCGCAATGATTACGGCCATTGGGGTGAGGACGGGCTACGCCAGCTTGCCGATGGCGCGGCCAATGCGCAAGATCCGCGCATTGCGCTGGCCGCGGCAGAATCGCTGAAAGGCGGCTACTTCAATTGGTCAAAAACCGCCAGTGCGCGCGATGCGGCGAAGGAAAAGCCGCCCGCCCTTGCTACCACGCCGATCGGCACGGAAGTGCCCGCCGCGTGGTGGGCCTATCTGCGGCACGAGTCGCCGCAACGCGCGTCGACGTGTTCGGCCGACGTGAAGAGTGGCGAACAGGATGGCGATCAAGGCAGCGTGCAGGCCAGCAACCCGGCGACCTCTGGCACCGCCTCTGAACCGCGCTGCCAGCTGATATTTGCGGACCTGACGGGCGACGGCAAAGACGAGATCATTCTTTACATCGCCCCGGCCGGAGACATCGACACCTCTACCTGGGAGCGCATGTTCGCCTATGAATCCCCCGAACCTGGGCAATGGCGCCTGCTGGGCAGCCTGGTGGAAGTCAGTTTTTCGATGGACTCGAATGACGCCACGAACGTGACGGATATCCGGCAGGCGCTCAAACAGGGGCTCGTGCGCACGCAGCCCCGGCCTGACCGAGACCTGGTCATCGGCGACAACCTGCTCAGGCTGCAATAAGCAGATCGCGGCGATCTACCGCGATGCGCCGCGATACTCCGTGGTGACGGCTACCGGTCTTCCAGGTCAGGCGTGCCGGGGAACTGGCTCTTGAGCAGGGTCAGCGCCCCTTTCTCGGCCAGGGCCTCGGTAGGGAACACGTTCTTCGTGTCCTCAAGCACGGGGAAGCCGATGATCCGTACGCGGGTATGAAACCCTTCGGGCACCTCGGCGAACTCAATATCAAAATTGCGTTCTTCGATCCAGCCCGACCGATGCAGTTTCCATTCCATTGCAACGTGCTCCTTGGTGGCAACAAAGAAAAAGGGCCGGCCTATCAAGACCGGCCCTGCTACACGATACACCCGTCGTGCACTTATTTGCCCGCAGGCGGTGTGGACTCAACCTTGCCCAGCGCTTCGTCCGACGACGGCGAGAACAAATCCCAGCAAGCCATGAACAGCGCCGCGATCAGTGGGCCGATCACAAAGCCGTTCAGGCCGAACAGCGCCATGCCGCCCAAGGTGGAGATCAGCACGACGTAGTCGGGCATCTTCGTGTCCTTGCCCACCAGGATGGGGCGCAACACGTTGTCCACCATGCCGATGACCAGTACGCCAAACGCGATCAGCACCGCGCCCTTGACGACCGCGCCGGTCAGCAGGAAGTAGATGGCCACGGGCGCCCAGATCAAGCCTGCGCCCACGGCGGGCAGCAGCGACAGGAAACCCATGATCACGCCCCACAGCAGCGCGCCCTGGATCGACAGGATGGAAAAGATGATGCCGCCCAATGCCCCCTGCGCCGCTGCCACCGCAATGTTGCCCTTGACGGTAGCGCGCACCACCGTCGTGAACTTGCGGAACAGATGCTGCTTGTGCGCTTCGCTAAGCGGCATGGCGCGTTTGAGGCGCGCCGTCAGTTGCGGGCCGTCGCGCAGCAGGAAGAACAACAGGTACAGCATGATGCCGAAGCTGATCACGAACTGGAACGTGTCCTGCCCGATGCTCAGTGCCTGCGTGGCCAGGAACTGACTGGCTTGCATCGCGCCCGCGCTGAGCTTTTCCTGCAAGCTGGGGATATCGGCCAGGTCGAAGCGCGCCAGGAGGTCATGCACCGACGGCGGTAACGCTTCCATCGCCTGCTGAAAGTAGGCGCCGAAATTCAGCTCGCCGGATTTGATGCTTTGATAAAGGTTTGCGCCTTCACGCACCAGCGATCCGCTGATGGCGACTAAAGGCAAAATAACCAGCAACAGCACGCCCAGCAAGGTGATGAGTGCGGCGAAGTTGCGTCGGCCGCCCATGCGCTTGACGAGTCGGCGCTGCAAAGGGGCGAAGATAATGGCAAGAATGGCACCCCAAAAGACGGCGCCATAGAAAGGCCACAATAACCAGCCGAACGCGATGGTGACGATCACAAGCAGGAGCAGAAAGGTCCTGTAGTGCAAGCTGGATGATTGGCTCATATTCCGTTCCAGGCACGGCAAACGCCGCGAGACCCGCATTGTACAAAGCGTCTGCGTCCAAATGCTTTCAAGACTTTCGCCCTGCCGCCAGGTCCAGCAGTTCGCGCGCCTGGCCCAGCCCTTCCGATTGCGCGTTCAACCCCTGCAATCGCAAATTCAATTCCTGCTGGAGCGTGGGCGTGGCCACGCGCGCCTGCCCGTCTACCAATTGAATTTCAGAGGCGTTGGCCGCTACGAAGGCCGCCACGCCCAGCGCATCGCGGGCAACCGCGTCCATGCGGGACGCTGCCTGCATCATCTGCGCCGCCGGCGCGGTAACGGCTTCGTCATAGACACCGTCGTAAACGGGCGCAAGATCCGGCGGCAACGCCAACGCGGCGCGGGCTTTGTCGGCCTTGGCGCGCGCGTCGTCAAGCTTGCCTGCCGCGTCCGCCAGGGTTTTCCGAGCCGCCTCGAACGTGGCCTGACGTTCGACGATCTCGCCGACGGAGCGCAGCGTCTCGGCGGCAAGCACGGCGGCTAGCGGCGCAGCCGCCTCGGCCATCGTCTTTTGGAAATCAGTCATGACCTCGTAGGCATCGGCGTAATCGCCCAACGCCTGCTTTTCGGGTTTGGTCAGTTCGGCAAGCGGCACCAGCGCATCGCTTGCCACGCGCGATTGCAGCAGCTGGATGAACGCCACCCGCTCCTGAGGTTCTTTATTGATGCAGGCCGTCATGAGCAGCATCGAAGCCATTGCCAGGCCCGCCAGGCAGGCTCGCCACAGTGACATGCGTGTCCTCCTTGCTTTGGGCGCATGGGGGCAGATTATCGCCTTGCGCCCGCTTGCTGCCGAAGACGGGCGGAATTTGTTGCCATCGAAGCGAGTTGACACAGCGCACGCGGGATCCGGCGCTGCGCGGCGCGTCATGCCTCAAAGCGATAAGTCATGGCGCAGCGGCGGGCGGGATCAAAACCGGCGTCGGCCTCGGCTTGCAGGCGTGCCTGCACCGCGTCCGGCACCGGCGGCAACAGCTCGACAAACCCCAGCCGTCGATAAAACGGCGCATTCCAGGGTAGATGCCGATCCGTGGTCAATACGACGGCGGCGTATCGGCCTTGCGCGTGCGCCAACAGCGCCGCGATCAGCGCCCGGCCCAAGCCCTGCCCCTGCGCCGGCAAGGCCACCGACATTTCAACCAGGAAAAGCGCATCGCCCGAAGGCCGCGCCAGCGCAAAACCGCATAGCTGCTGGTCGCGTTCTGCCACCCACAGCAAGCCAGCGGCGCAGCCCGTGGCCAGTTCGTGCTGCGGCAACGGATCGCCGTCAGCGGCCCAGGCCATGGGTGTGCCACGAAATAGCTGCGCGGCTGAGCGTTCGATGTCGGACAGCGCAGGCAGATCAGAAGGCTGGGCAAGGCGGATCATAAGCAGGCAAATTGGTAGGCAAACAGGGCGCCAATGATAAGCAAGCACGCAGACGGTAGCGGACAAACCGGGCAAGTCCGCAGCAGGAACGACGCGCGCAGGCCCCAGAGGGCGGAGTCTGCCTGCGCGTCCTATCCATTAAAATGACGCGATCCTGCCGCGACGGCGGCTCGCAACTTTGGCACGCTTCATCCATGACTCAACACGCTACTTCCGCCCCCTGGGGCTTTACGCAACCCGATTGCCGGGGCGCAGCTGCCCTGCTCTTTTTCATGAACGATCTGGCTCGCGTCGTGAATCAGTATTTGGGCCAGGGGCAATTGTCGGACGAGGCATTGGCCGACGCCCAGAAGGCGGTTGATGCGCTGCTGGCACGCTACGTCGAGATCGAAGCCGCGCCCGACGCCTTCAACGATGAACAGATCGGCTTGGCGCTGGAAACCGAACGCCAGCCCGATGGCTCGATGGGTGCGCAAGTGGCGCTGCGGATGTCACCGCGCCTGGAGGGCTTGATCATTGAAGCCCAGCGCCAGTCGCGCGGGTCTGAGCATTAATCGTGCAGCCTGGGCCACTCCGTTGGCCCCAAAAAAAACACTTGCGCAGCACCCCCAATCTGCGCTAGTATGGCTAGTTGATCGCTTTTTGCCGCCTTATTTCCAAAATTAATAGGCAAAAACCCGACATTAAAGCCTTCACCACCAAGCCTTCACCACCCCGCCAGTCCGGGCTGGACAGAAGCAAAGCAACAACGCAATAACCATCAACAGAATCACTAGCCAGAGCCAACCCACTCTGAGCAAGTCATCAGGTTTAGCTCGCGCATGCCCCGACATGTACGCTGTCTGACCTGAACCGATGCCGTCCCAGGCTGGCTGACGACATCGAACGGTAGCCATGCGCAGTTATCACCGGCAATACCCCCGGTAGATCCTGACATCAAACCAGTAACACCTAAGCAGCAACACCTTGGCATCCTGCCAGCATCAAGCTGTTACGCGCGCAAGCAAAAACATGAGAATGCGCAAACTGACGGCAACATTTATGCGTTAGTGTCATGCCTGCCTGTCCGATTTTTCCGGCTGGACAGTGCAAATGCGAAGACGCGAAGCAACAACGCGAGGCGCTTTAGTTACGCCCGCCGCCTTCGCCGCAAGCGTATAGACGCGAGCAACAGTCGCAGGCAACTGACGCAGCTTTCTAATAACTAGAACTTAAGAGAACACACACCATGAATACTCGTTTCACTACTTCGGACCTGATCCGCCGCCCGGCTCACATCGCGCTGGACAACACGCCGATCCACGTTGGCGACATCGTTCATCTGCAACCGGCCAATGGCCCGGCCATCCGCGCAACGGTCATCTTCAACGCGCCGATCAACGGCACGACCACGTACACGACGGAAGTCGTGCCTTGCGGCTCGGCCTCGCAAAAGGCCCCCGGCCAGCGCATCCGCTTTCGCCACGAACATGTGCATCGCATCGAGTCCGTGCGCAGCGCGCACTAAGCGCGTGAACCTCAGCAACACCTGAACGGCCACTCGCCGCGCATCATGCGCGGCGAGTTTTTTTGTGCGTGATAAAGTCCAGCCTGTCTTTGCCCCGGGCACCCTCACCATGCAGAACAATCGAAGCGCGATACGCATCTGGGACCTTCCCACCCGTCTCTTTCATTGGGCGCTTGTCGTCTGTATTGTCGGCGCCTTCGTCAGCGTGAAGCTGGGCGGCCTGTATATGGATTGGCATGTGCGATTCGGCTGTACCGCGTTGGGCCTGATCATTTTCCGCGTGCTGTGGGGCATTATCGGACCGCGTTATGCACGCTTCTCGCAATTCGTGCGCGGCCCTGCCGCCGTGGCGCGCTATCTGAAAGGCGCTGCTGCGCCGGCCGGCCATAACCCGCTGGGCGCGCTGTCGGTGTTGGCCTTGCTGCTCGTGGTGGGATTCCAAGCCGTCAGCGGTCTGTTCACGACCGATGACATCATGACGCAAGGTCCTCTCTTCGGACACGTCAGTGAAGCCACGGCCGGTGCGTTGACCTCGTGGCACAAGCTCAATGAGTGGGTCATCATCGCGCTGATCGCGCTGCACCTGGTCGCCGTCGCCTGGTATGCGCTGGTGCGCCGCAAGCGCCTGGTGCGCGCCA
>CAJYKY010000351.1 GCA_913775005.1 uncultured Achromobacter sp. | reverse complement strand
CGGGGCTGCGACAACTGACCGTATGGTCTTTGAATGCCAGGGAAAGGATGTCGCCAGCGGAAAACGGAAATCCACTGCCGCTAGAACCGTGCAATCTCTAACGATGAGGGTGGGGGTGTCGTTGATGCTCGACGTGTCCATGATGTCTTTTTTTAAGGGGTAGGAATATGGCAGCGCCATGACAACGGGCCGCGCAGCCACAGCTGAAGGGCTTGTTTTCGAACACTTACATTGGCGTTACGACTGCGACGATAGGATATGGACATTCGAATATTGAGGTCCATGATGAATAACGAAAAACCGACTCCCGAACCGAATAAGCGTCGCTGGCCGTTTGGCTACGGGGACGACAACTCATAAACGTTCACGCCCGCTGCGCCACGATTGCTCGTGGCCATTCATCACCACGTCTACGCGGGCTTGCCCAGCAGCCCGCCACGCCGCGCCACCAGCGATGCCTGAGTGCGATTCGGCACACCCAACGTTGCCAGGATCACCGAGATATGTGCCTTCACGGTTTTTTCCGTGACGCCCAGCTGCTCGGAAATTTCGCGGTTGCGGATGCCATGGCAAATCAATCGCAGCACCTCGATCTGGCGCGAAGTCAGTTCGCTTAGCAACGCGGCTTCGTCGGGGCGCGCCTTATCGGTTTGCAGCGGCGGGCCGCCAGGTTGTGCACCCGCCGTGTCCGGCAGTTCGATACGTTCCAGTGCTGACAGCAGCATCTGGCTGCTGGCCGATTTGTGCAGGAATGCATGTGCGCCGGCTTCCATGGCGCGCTGGCGGTCATGCGCATCTTCCGACGCCGACAGCACCAGAATGCGGACGCCCGGCCGCACCTGCCGCAAGCGCTTGAGCAGGGCGCTGCCGCCGATATCGGGCAGGTAGTAATCCATGATGACGCGGCGGATATCCGCGCGCGATTCCAGCAAGGCGATGGCCTCGCTGCCGCTGGACGCCGGGCAAATGTCGAGGGTAGGCGCCAGATGCCCGATCGTCATCATCAAGCCTTCGCGGAACATGGTGTGATCCTCGATCATCAGCACGGCGGTCACTACAAGTCTCCGGGGAAAGGCATCCAGACCGCCAGGGTCGGCGGGGGGCAGCAGCAGGGGAATTGACGCAGATCTGCGATGAAATAATCAGAAATAAATTAACAAACGCAGATGTGTCCGTCAATGAAATACGGACCCCCGACCGTAACGGGGCGATATGCAACATACGACTAAAGTCCAATGCGCCACCGCCGGCCGCAGGTTAGTTTTGCATACCAATCAATCAGGGATCGATCGATTATTTCGTAACGCGGTATTTACGAGATATTGCCGACTTTGAGAGCGCCAGCCCCGAATTTATTCAAATCTGAATCTTCTTCGATTCAAAACATCCGTTCGTGCTGATGGGATTTGAAATATATCGGTTTATGTCTGGCATTGCCCGTATCTAAGGTCCATTCTGAGCCTGCGATAAGGGAATATGCCCAGTTTCAGGTATGGACGAAGTCTGACAAAAACCGTCTAATTCTTGCGTTCGTTCACCCAATAGATGTATGGACTTTTCGTGAAGAATTCGGTTGGAAGTGGCTGCCGATCCTTGCCGAAAACGTGGACAAAGTAACAAACACCGGGTAAGGAGATTTGAATAATGTCAGCAACTGTGTTTTACGAGCGCGCTGTCGCGCTTGACCGCGCCGCCCACCAAAACACCAAAATCCAGATCCAGCCGGACCATTACGCGTTCGCGCAAGACACCAATGCGCTGCCCATCGCGGCCAGCGAATTCGCGGATTCCAGCCGCCATTACCCCATCGTGTTCGTGGGTGATGAAGCCGGCAATTTCCACGTAGCCGTGCTGCTGGGCCTGGAAGACAAGTCAAACCTGTTCGTGACCGAGCAGGGCACCTGGCGCCCGGACACCTACGTGCCGGCATTTGCGCGCCGCTATCCCTTCGTGCTGGGCACCACGTCCGAAGCCGACCGCCTGGCCGTCTGCATCGACGAGTCCTACCCCGGCATCAATTCCGCCGACGGGGTTGCGCTGTTCGAAGACGGCAAGGAAACCGGCTATCTCACGCAGATGATGGAATTTCTGCGCGTGTTCCAGGGTGAAATGGAACTGACCAAGAACATGGCCAAGCGCTTGCACGAGCTGGGCCTGTTGTCTGCCAAGACGATCACGATTTCGCAAGCCGATGGCGACCGCTATCTGAGCGGCTTCTGGGTGGTGGACGAGCAGAAGTTCGCCGGCATCGACGATGCCCGCGTGGTCGAGCTTCAGCGTTCGGGCATCCTGCGCTTGATCGAACTGCATCGCGCTTCGCTGGGCAACATCCAGCGCCTGGCCATGCAGCTGGACGAGCAGCGCCGCCTGAAGGCGCAGCAGCAGAAGGACGTCGCGTCGAGCACCGACGCCGCGCCCGCCGCCTCCGCGGCCTGACCCAGCCACCCGGGCCATGCTGACCGCTACCTTGACAGCCGCGATCGGCCCGGCCCCCAGCCCCACCGGCGCTGAGCCGGAGATCCACATCCCCTTGCACACGCTGCGGGGGGAATCGCGGATCTGGGCAGACCGCCTGCTGTCCGTCTTCAAGGGCAAGCAGATTGACGGGGTCGAGTGGTCGATGAAGTTTTCGGCCGCTGGCCTCGTCGGCAATCGCTTCATGCTAGGCATCGCGCGCGAGCACTGGCAGCAGCTGGATCTGGCCACCTTGTCGCAGACCCTGTCGATTCCGCAATCGCTGTGGATGCGGGTGCAGCAAGACATGGAGCAGGCCCGGGCCATGTTCTTTGCCTATGAGCCGGATGGCGCATCGGGCACCTACCGCATCTATCTGGAATTCATGCCGACGCCGCAAGCCTTGCGCCACCACGGCGTGCTGCCGCTGGGCTGCGGCTACAAATGGCATCCGGCCACGCAGCGCGAAGCCGCCGTTACCGCGTATCGGATGCGCTACCTGGCCGACCGCCACGCGTTCGACGCGCATCTGGCACCGCGCCTGGCCAAGCTGGGCAATCCGGTGCTGCGCCAGGTCGCCGAACGCATCATCAATGAAGCCTGCGGCGCGGCCGACCCCAGCGGGTTCATGTTTCTTGAAGTGGACGAAGCCGACACCCGGCGCGATTCGTTCACCGTCACTTTCCGCGGGGCAGACCTGCCTTTGCGAGCCTTCATCCCCGATTTGCTGCGCGTAGCCGCCAGCCTTGCGCTGGCCGAAAGCGAGGTGCTGGGGTTTCTATTGCCCGACGAACCACGCAGCCTGTACAGCCTGGCTGCCGGCGCTGCGCGGGACGGACACGAGTTCCTGACTGTCTACTATGACTGACAACGACAAGCTTCTCTTTCGCCCCTCGCCCGCACGCCAGGGCATGTTCGCGCTGGCCGTGTTGACGGCGCTGGGCATGGCCGGATGCGCGGCGCAAAAGAGCGCGCCGGCCGCAAGTAACGATGCCCAGCCCGCCGCCACGGCGACCCCCGTCGCAACCAACTCGGCGACGGCGCCCGCCACCGGCGTGCAGACCGAATCGGGCGCGCTGAAGATCGGCCAGCACACGCCCGAAGAAGACTCCGGCTTCGGCAAGACCACGCCCAGCGCGCAGATGGACACCGTGCCACCCGCGCCCGCGCCGCGTTTTGACGAGAACACCGTGCTGCCCGCACCTGCGTCGTACCTGGCCGAGAACAACCCGGCCTATAACGGCGCGCAGCTGCCCGACCAAACCGACCCCATGACCTTGGACCAGGTTTACTTGATGGCGCTACAGAATGACCCGCAATTGCAGGGCGCTTATCAAGAGCTGCAAGCGGTGGGCTATGGCGTGACGTCCGCCCGCGCGGGGCTGTTGCCCAGCGTCACCGGCGAAGTGAACCGCAGCCGCGTCAAGCAGAACGTGGTCGATAGCGAAAACGCCGTCTACCAGACGGGCCGCGCTAACTGGGCCGAAAACGGCTGGGCGCTGACGCTGAACCAGCCCATCTTCGAGCTGGGCGCGTATCACAAGTGGCGCCAGTCGCAGGACGCCGAGCGCAAGGAAGTGGCCAGCTATGCCTACGCGCAGCAGGACCTGATGCTGCGCACGGCCACCGCTTACCTGAGCGTGCTGGCCGCGCAGGATCAGATCGAGCTGACCGAGGCCGAACGCCGCACCACGCAAAAGCAGATGGAGCTGGTGCAGGCCCGCTATCACAGCGGTCAGGAAAC
>CAJYKY010000350.1 GCA_913775005.1 uncultured Achromobacter sp. | reverse complement strand
TGCCATGTCGAAATCCAGGCCCAGCGGTTCGCCGATGGCGACGTGGTCGCGCGGCTCGAAAGCCAGCGGCTGCGGGTTGCCGTCAGCGCCAGCGGCGGCGGGCAGCCAGCGGCGCACTTCAACGTTGTCGTCGGCGGATTCGCCCAGCGGCACGCTCGCGTGCGGCAGGTTCGGCACCGACATCAACAGGTCGTTCAGCGGCGCCTGCAATGAAGCCAGCTCTTCTTCAAGCTGCTTCAGGCGGACCGGCACGGCCTGCGATTCGGCCATGACCGCGCTGGCGTCTTCGCCCTTGGCCTTCAACTGACCGATCTGCTTGGCCAGCGCATTGCGGCGGGCTTGCAGGGACTCGGTTTCGGTCTGGACGGCCTTGCGGCGAGACTCCAGCTCGTTGAACCGTTCCGTGTCGAAGGACACGCCACGGCTCTTGAGGCGGTCTACGACGGTTTGCAGGTCTTTGCGCAGCAGTATCGGGTCTAGCATTGTTGAGGTCAGTTGAGGTTGCGTGAAGCAACGGGCATGGCCCGTTACCGGTTTTTGGCTCGTTCCTGCGCATCAAGCTCGCGCAGGAAAGCCAACTTTTGCTGGATTTTAGCCTCCAGGCCGCGATCGGTCGGCCGATAGAAGGAAGGCTTGAGTCCATCAGGGAAATATTGTTCGCCCGCGGCATAGCCGTGCGGCTCGTCGTGGGCGTAGCGATAGGCCTTGCCGTGGCCCAATTGCTTCATCAATTTGGTGGGTGCGTTACGCAGGTGGATCGGCACCGGCGCGCTGCCATGTTCGGCGGCAAACTGGCGCGCCTGGTTGTAGGCGTTGTAGACCGCGTTGGACTTGGCCGCGCAGGCCATATAGACCACGGCTTGCGCCAACGCCAGCTCGCCTTCGGGCGAACCCAGGCGTTCATAGATGTCGGCGCCGTTCACGGCCAGATCGGTCGCGCGCGGGTCCGCCAGGCCGATGTCTTCCACCGCCATGCGCACCAGGCGGCGCGACAGGTATTTCGGGTCGGCACCGCCATCGATCATGCGGCAGAACCAGTACAGCGCAGCGTCGGGGTTGGAGCCGCGCACCGACTTGTGCAGCGCGCTGATCTGGTCGTAGAACGCATCGCCGCCTTTGTCGAAGCGGCGCAGGTTCTGCGACAGCGAGATTTCCAGCCACGCGGCGTCCACGGTGTCGCGCCCGGCCGACTGCGCCGATTCCGCCACGACTTCCACCGCGCTGATCAGACGGCGCGCATCGCCGTCGGCCCAGGCGGCCAGCTGTTCGCGCGCATCGTCTTCTATGCGGATGCGTTCGCCGTCTTCCAGACCGTCATTCAGGGCCGTGACCGCACGGTCGACCAGTTGTTGCAGTTCTTCGGGCGTGAGCGATTGCAGCACGTACACCCGCGCCCGCGACAGCAATGCGGAATTGACTTCGAACGATGGGTTCTCGGTCGTAGCGCCGATGAAGGTGAACAGCCCGCTTTCCACATAGGGCAGAAAGGCGTCCTGCTGGGCCTTGTTGAAGCGGTGCACCTCATCCACGAAAAGAATGGTGCGGCGGCCCTGGCCTTGCGCCACTTGCGCCACGGTGACCGCTTCGCGGATGTCTTTGACGCCGCCCAGCACGGCCGAAATGGCGATGAACTGGGCGTCGAAGCCGTCGGCCATCAGGCGCGCCAGCGTGGTCTTGCCCACGCCCGGCGGCCCCCAGAAAATCATGGAATGCGGGCGGCCGGACTCAAAGGCGACGCGCAAGGGCTTGTCTGGCCCCAGCAGGTGCGACTGCCCGACGACATCGGACAGCGAGCGCGGGCGCAGGCGTTCGGCCAGGGGCACATAGGGCCGATGCGCAGGATCGGCCGCGAAGAGATCGTTGCTCATTGGCAGCAGATGGGGGAAAACAGCAAGAAGTTCAAGTCAGCATTACACCATGACCGCCGCGGGGAAGCCGCGGCGCGAAGAGGCTATTCGGCCTCGCGCGCTACTCGATGCGCCCCTTCGCCGCTCGTCGCCCATGCCGAATCGCCTACGCCAGTTCCGGCGGCGCAAAACGGCGGTTGGCCAGCACCGGCAGCACCTTGCGCGCATGCGCCAGGCGTTCGGGGTCGATATCGGCAAACACCAGCGCCGGCGCTTCGCCCGCGCGCGCCGTCACCACGCCCAGCGGATCCACCACCATGCTGCAACCGATATTGCGTTCGCCGCATTCACCAGTGGCGGCCACATAGCAGGTGTTTTCCAGCGCGCGCGCGGTGACCAGCACCTCCCAGTGCATTTCCTTCAGCGGGCCGCGCACCCAGGCGGCGGGCAGCACCAGCAGGTCGGCCCCGTCCAGCGCCAGGCGGCGCGCCAGTTCCGGAAAGCGCACGTCGTAGCAGGTCATCAGGCCCACGCGCAGGCCGGCGATGTCCAGCAGCGGCGGGATCTCGGCGCCCGGCGTGACGTTGGTGGATTCCTTCATCGTGAAGGCGTCGTACAGATGCAGCTTGCGGTATTGCGACACGATCTGGCCGTCGCGGATCGTGACCAGCGTGTTCCAGACGCGCCCTTCGCCCGTCGGGATATGCACACACATCATGGTCGACAGCGGCGAACCCTGGCTGGCTTGCAGCAAGCGCGTCATGAAGGGGCCGTCCAGCGGCTGCGCGGCCTTCAGCACGATCTGCGGGTCGGTGATGTCACGCGCCAGGATGCCTTCCGGCAGCACGAGCAGGTCGGCGCCGCCTTCGCTGGCGCGGTTCATGAGATCAACGCAAACCTGCGCGTTTTCTTCCCAGACGCGGCTGACGGCGAACTGGCCCAAGGCAACTTTCAGCATGGTGATTCCTTGATTTGCGGTGATTGGAGCGATGACGCGGACGCGTGGATAGCGCAACGATCGAAGCCCCTGCCAGGCCCGACCGTTTTCAACATTTCGCTATTGTCGCGCCAACCGGCCAGCCCTGCCGACTACGGGTTACTCCTAGCTGCTCTTGTA
>CAJYKY010000349.1 GCA_913775005.1 uncultured Achromobacter sp. | reverse complement strand
CGCCCGGAGCTGCTGCGCGAACTTGAACGGGCCTGGACGCCCAGGATAGCGATCATGAACCTGAGGATGGAGCGCGCAGGCGAAGCGGCGCAACTGGAATTGATGGTGGCCAACTTGAGCGAGGTGTTTGCGTTCGTTGCGCGGTTGAATGAAGCGCCGGGCTCGCTGCGCGCCACCGTGATGCGCCACGGTATCAAGCCGGGCGACACGAATCTGGCCACGATGGCCACGGTGCAGGTGCAGATGAAATGAAGCGCTTTGAATCAATCAAACCGCGCCTGGCCGCGGTATTGGGCAACAGCACCTTGGCGCGCGCGCGCTGGCAGGCGCAGCGCGTTGCGCAACAGCTGGGGCGCGCTGGCCTGCTTTCATTGGGGACGTCGGTGGTGCTGGCGGCGCATTTCATCGTGTCGCTGCCAGAGAAACGTGACTTGCGGCGCAAGGCCTTGGAAATCAATTCGGAAATGCATAAATGCACGCCGACTTTGGAGCCCTCTGGCGTCATGGGAGCGCTGCGGACGCAACTGCGCCTCGCGACCGACCCGCGCAAGCTGGATGTGATGGGAGAGCTGACGCGCTCCGGCCTGTTGCTGGTGGACATCCAGTATCAGGGCGAAGACATCATCGAGGGGCGCCTGCGCCGGACGTCGCTGGACATCACCGCCATCGGCTCTTATCAGGATCTGTCGTCCGGCTTGCGTAGCCTGGCCGAACACCCCTTGCTGCGGCTGGAGTCGCTGAGCCTGGACAGGCATCGGCCGGAAAACATGCTGCTGAACGTGAAGCTGCGTTTGAGCATGCTGGGAGGCGTGTGATGAGTCAGTCGTTCAAAGGACTGTTTGCGCTGGCGTTGCTGACGCTGGCGGCCACGGGCGGCCCGGTGCGCGCCTCGGCAGATGACGCCGTGGACCTGTTTCCGCCTCAGCCCTGGGCATCGCTGGTCAATGGCAGCGTGCCGCAGCCAGAGAAACCCGTGGCAGACGCCGCGCCTTCCCCGGAAGGCGATGGCGCCGCCTTGCCGGAAGCGCTGACGGACCCGGCGGCTGCGGCGTTGGTGGCGGCTCCGTTCGAGGCCGTGGGCGAATGGGTGGAAGGCGATCAACGCATCATCGTGCTGGAAAACCAGGGGCAGGCGTATCTGCTGTGCCAACGCTGCGAGGTGGCTGGCGTAGTGCGGCCGGGCCAGACGCTGGCTCATCACTATCAATTCCGGGCGCTGGAAGCATCGCGCGCCGTGCTACAGGACCCGCAAGGGCGGGTCATTCATATCGATCTGACGTCGTTGGCGCCGTAAGCGCGCTGACGGCAGGGCGCGCCGTGACTCCGTTCACGGCGGCCTCTTAAGGAATTCACAACATGACATTCAAACCTGCTGCCCTGGCCGTCACCTTGAGCGTGGCGTTAAGCGGATGCGCCGCGTCCGACTCATTCAAGCGTGCGTGGGAAGGCCCGCCCAAAAGCGCGACCGAAAGTTTGGCCGACAACCGCGCAAAACTGGCGGACAACCCCGCTGATATCGAAGCCGCGAAGAACATCGCGCGCGACGAAGTGACCGTTGCGCGCGAAACCCTGCAACGCGTGCGCGTGAAAATGGACGCGGGCGACGAAGCCGATGCGCTGGAAGAAGTGCAGGGCCTGTTGGCAATGAATCCGTCCAATATGCGCGCACAGCAGTTGAAGACGCAGCTGGAACAGCGCTTGCACCTCAAAGAGGAATTGGCCGAGGCCGCCGCCTTGCAGCATGATCGGCCGGCCGAAGCGCTGTATCGCGTCAACCGCATCTTGCAGGAACAGCCGGGCTATGCGCAGGCCGAAGCGTTGCGCAATCAGCTTCAACGCCGCGACATCGTTCGCCATGCCGCCAAGCCGCGCTTGACCGATGCCCTGCGTAAACCCGTCTCGCTGAACTTCAAGTCCCAGCCGATCGCGCAGATCCTGGACGCGATTTCGCTGGCGGCTGGCGTGGATTTTGTGCTGGATCCCGACGTGTCCACCTCGATGCCGGCCAGCATCATCGCGCGGCAGACGACAGCCGAAGACGCCATCAACCTGCTGTTGCGCACCAATCAGCTTGAAAAGAAGGTGCTGGACGCGCACAGCCTGCTGATCTATCCCGCCCGCGCGGACAAAGAAAAGGAATACCGCGAGCTGATGGTTCGCGTGTTCTATCTGGACCAGGCCAATGCCACCCATGTGCTGGCCGCCTTGCGGCAGATCAGCGCGCCGAAGAACGTACATCTGGATGAGCGCGCCAATGCCGTGCTGGTGCGCGATACGCCGGAGGTGATGGCGGTGGTGGAACGCGTGGTGGCGGCGCTGGACATCGCGCAGTCGGAAGTCACGATGGACGTGCAGGTGCTGGAAGTGAATGCCAGCGATGAACTGGAAGTGGGCGTGGACTATCCGAGCGACCTGCGGTTTTCGCTGTTGGCGCAAAGCGAAAGCGGCAAGATCACGGTGGGTGATCTGCTCAACCTCAGCAAGGGCCATATCGGCGTCAGCAGCCGGAATGATTTGTCGGCCGCGCTGAACCTGCTGCAAAAGCGCGGCAAGACCAAGGTGCTGGCGAACCCGAAGATCCGCGTGCGCAACCTGGAGAAGGCCAGCATCAAGATCGGTGAAAAGGTGCCGGTGGTGACCACGACGAACGCCAACGGCGTGGTGACGGAGTCCGTCAACTACCAGGATGTGGGCCTGATCCTTCAGGTGGAGCCGCGCATCAGTCTGTCGAACGAAGTCAGCGTCAAAGTCAGTATGGAAGTCAGCAACCTGAAGGGCGAGGTCAAGACGGCGGGCGGCGGCATCGTGTATCCGATGAGCACGCGCAATGCCGAAACGGTGATGACGGCGCGCGATGGCGAAACGCAGGTGCTGGCCGGCCTGGTGAACCAGCAGTACACGCGCAGCAGCAGCGGCTTGCCCGGATTCAGCTTGATGGGGTGGCTGGGCAGCCTGTTTGGCGGGCAGAAGAAAACGGACCAGACCACCGAGATCGTGCTGCTGCTGACGCCGCATATTGAACGGTCGATGGCGCTGCCGTCGGCGTCTGACAGCTACTTCCCGTCGGGCACCGAGTCGCGCGTGACGGTGGTGCCGATGACCACACAGCCGCCGGCGGCCTTGCCTGCGCCAGCCCCGGCCGAGGGCGCATCGCCCGCTTTGGACGCGGCGTTGGCCAAACCGCCGTTCTAAGGACTGTGATGCGTAAGCAATCGGGTTTCACCTTGATCGAGATGCTGGCAGCCATGACGTTGCTGGCGTTGCTGCTCAGCGTGGCGGTGCCGTTTTCGGCGCTGGTGAAGCAGCGCGCCAAGGAAAGCGAATTGCGGCACAGCTTGCAGGTGATCCGCAACGCTATCGACGCCTATTACCAGGCCAGCCGCGAAGGCAAGATCGACAAGTCCCTGGACCGCAGCGGTTACCCGCCCGACCTGGACAGCCTGGTCAAGGGCGTGCAGGACAAGACGGATCCCAACGGCGGCAACCTGTATTTCCTGCGCCGCCTGCCGGCGGACCCGATGTGTGAGCGTTGCGAAGGCCGCTCGCCTGCGGACACGTGGGACACCCGCAGTTATGACAGCTCGGCGGAATCCTTTTCGTCGGGTCGAGATGTATTCGATGTGCGGTCCAAGAGCCGCCGGGAGGGTATCAATGGCATTCCATATTCGGCCTGGTAAGCGCTCCTGCGCAGGCTTCACGCTGATCGAGCTGCTGGCCGTGATGACCATCATCGGCGCGCTGATGTCCTTGGTGGCGCCGTCGTTTCTGAAAAGCAATGACCGCGCGCGCGAGACCGTGTTGCGGCACAACCTGCAAGCGATCCGTCACGCGCTGGATGATTATCGCGCTGACCATGGCGGCAATCCCGACACGCTGGACGCGCTGATTTCGGCCCGCTATCTGCGCGAGCTGCCCATGGACCCGGTGACAGGCCGGCGCGACTCCTGGATGCCGCAACGCGGCGATGAACCCGGCGTGAACGATGTGATCAGCGGCGCCAAGGGCAAAGGTTTGGACGGGATTGACTATGCAAGCTGGTAGGCAGGGGGCTGCAAAACCGGGGGCGGCAAAGCAGGGCGGCTCGGCGTATCTTGCCGTGCTGATGCTGGTGGTGGCGGTGGCAACGGGCTTGTCGGCAGTGGCGCAACCGTGGCAGACCAAGAAGCTGCGCGAACAGGAGGCCGAGCTGCTGTTCATCGGTATGCAGTTCCAGCGCGCGCTGGCGTCCTATTACCGCGCGGGCACGGCACCGGCTTATCCCAAGACGATGGACGCGCTGCTCAAGGACGATCGCGTGTCGTTCACGCGGCGGCATTTGCGCCGCGTCTACGCCGACCCGATCACGGGCGACACCGAATGGGGCATTGTGAAGTCGCCGGATGGCGGCATCATGGGCGTGTACAGCCTGTCTGAACGCAAGCCGCTCAAGCAGGACGGCTTTGATGCCGTGCTGGGCGACCTGGCTGGGAAGGCCAGCTATCAAGATTGGAAGTTCGTATTCATGGGTGGAAATTAGTTGCGACGTTAATAAAATTCTCAAATTTCCTTTAAGAAATTTCTTGTTGTTGTTGATATCCCCGCATGAAATCATTCTGTCGGGGTATCAAACAGGGATTGCCGGAATAAAAATTAATCATTCGGGAATTACCGCCAATGGGAAATTACTGAATGAATGTCGCTGTTCTTGAAGACTCTCCTTCTCAAGTCGAGTGGGTGAGCAAATTGCTGCAAAGTCACGGCCATCAAATCTATTCAAAAGGGGATGGCGACAGTTTTATCCAACTGCTCAAACAACAGCTTGTTGACGTTGTGCTGCTGGATTGGGAAGTGCCGGGGGCGACGGGCTTGGCGGTCCTGAAATGGGCGCGCAGCAATCTGTCTCCAAGCATGCCTATCCTGATGGTCACGCAGCGCGACGATGAAGACAGCATCGTCCAGGCGCTGAACCAGGGCGCCGACGATTATCTGCAAAAGCCGGTACGCGAAAGGGAATTGCTGGCGCGCATGGCGGCTCAGCTGCGTAAATCGAAACGCGGCGAAGCGAGCAGCATGCAGTTTCAAGTGGGGCAGTTCTCTTTCAACCTGGAAGCCAAGACGCTGACGGTGAATGGGCGAGCCGTCAATTTGCCTACGCGCGAATTTGATGTGGCGACGCTGCTGTTCCGCAACCCCGGCCGCATCATCACCAAGGATGCGCTCAGCAAACATATCTGGGGTACGGCAGACCGCAAGTACGACGCCAGCCTGGCCACCTATGTCAGCAATCTGCGTTCGGCGCTGGGCCTGCGGGCCCGCAATGGCTATGTGATCGCCACGGTCTACAACTACGGCTATCGCCTGGAACGCATGCACTGAACGGCTTCGAACAACAATGAGACTGCGACTTCCGAATTC
>CAJYKY010000348.1 GCA_913775005.1 uncultured Achromobacter sp. | reverse complement strand
CGGCATCGCTGCCGACGACACGCCGGCTGCCGCCTTGCGCTGGTACCGGGAGCACTGCGCATGATGGAACCCCTGTACGTTGCCGGGGCATCGCCGCTGCATCGGCTGCCTGCGTGGTTGAAGCTGGCCGGCCTGGTGGCGGCGGGGGCAGGGCTGTTCCTGCTGCGTGATCCGCGCTGGCTGGGCTTGGCCTTCGCGGTGGCGGTGGCGCTGGTCTGGTCCACGGGCGTCAGCGCGCGGGCGGTGTGGCGCCAGGTGCGTGGGCTGCTGTGGGTATTGCTGGCGGTGGGGCTGTTCACCGCCTGGTTCCAGGGCGGCATGCAGGCGTTGGCGGTGCTGCTGCGGGTAGGCGCCATGGTGGGCCTGGCGCTGGCGGTCACGCTTGCAACCCGCACATCGGATCTGATCGCCGTGTGTGAACACGCCTTGAAGCCGCTGGAACGCTTCGGCTTGGTGGATGCCGGCAAGGTGGCGTTGGCGCTGGCGCTGGCCTTGCGCTTCGTGCCCGAGATCTGGCGCAACTTTCAAGAAATACGAGAAGCGCAGGCCGCGCGCGGTCTGGGCGCGCACCCGCTTGCCCTGATCGTGCCGTTGATCGTGCTGACGTTGAAGCGCGCCCAGGAAGTGTCCGAGGCGATTGACGCGCGCAGCCCCTGACGACTGAGCAGGACTGATTCCCTAGAGGTGAACCATGAAATCCCATAACACCGTGCTGATCGCACTGTTCGCGGCGTTGATCGTCGTCTTAAGCCTGATGCCGCCGATTCCGCTGCCCGGCATTCCAGTGCCGATCACGTTGCAGACCCTGGGTGCCATGCTGGCCGGCGCCATGCTCGGCCCCGTGCGCGGCGCGCTGGCCTGCCTGCTGTATCTGGTGCTGGCGGCCATCGGCCTGCCGGTCTTGCCCGGCGGCCGCGGCGGCCTGGGCGCGTTCATGGGACCCACGGGCGGATTCCTGATCGGTATGGTGGCCGGCGCGTTTGTCACCGGGTGGCTGGCGCAGATGCTGGCCGCACGCAGCGCCCGGCCCTGGGCGCAGTGGGCAGGCTATGTGGTCGCCTGCATCGTGGGCGGCATCGTCGTGGTTTACGCGTTTGGTGTGCCGTGGCTGGCATCGGTAACCAAGATGGGCATGGCCAAGGCGGCTACCGCCGTCGCCGTTTTCCTGCCGGGTGATTTGATCAAGGCCGTCGTCGCTGCCTGGGTCGCATCCCGCGTGGAACGCGTGTGGCCGATGCTGCGTCGTTAAGAGATAGACGCCCGTAATCCGGATAAGGACGCGCGGACGCGCGTGACAGCAACGTAATCAGCACGCCCGCGTCTTTGCGGCATGCTGCCGATGTCCAAGGGAATCCCCCTACTGACGCGCGAAAACTTTTTCTAGTACAAGTTCGCCATTAACGAATGCGTTTGCTAAACCAAGGTTTCTGTAGCACATCAGGGATTTACCGTATTTGCGTGGCATCATCTGATACTGTTTTAACCCTATAATATTTTTTTCTGTATAACTTTAACTAGGCTCGCTTCGCCTCAATCGAGGCACATAAGAGCCACCACAGGAGACAAAAAATATGCGCAAGCACTTCGGCTTGTCCGCGGCGGCTGCCGCTGTAGCCCTGACTCTGCCTCTCCTGGCGAGCGCACAGGTCAAGGTCGGCGTCACGGTGTCCAGCACCGGCCCCGCCGCGTCGCTGGGTATCCCCGAGCGCAATACCGTGGCACTGCTGCCCAAGGAAGTGGCCGGTCAGAAGATCGAATGGATCGTCCTGGACGACGCCACCGACACGACCCAAGCCGTCAAGAACTCGCGCAAACTGGCCTCCGATGACAAGGTCGACGTGCTGATCGGCACGTCCGTCACGCCGGGTTCGCTGGCCATGGTTGACGTGGCCGCCGAAGCCAAGGTGCCGATGATCAGCGTGGCCGCCAGCGCCAAGATCGTCGAACCCGTGGACGAAAAGCGCCGCTGGGTGTTCAAGACCCCGCAAAACGACGCACTGATGGCCGGCGCCCTGGCTGACGCCATGGCCAAGTCCAAGGTCAAGACCCTGGGCTTCATCGGCTTTGCCGACGCCTACGGCGACGGTTGGCTCGACGTGATGCAAAAGGCCGCCAAGGCCAAGGGCATCGAGATCGTCTCCATTGAAAAATACAGCCGCACCGACACCAGCGTGACGGGCCAGGTGCTCAAGCTGATCGGCGCCAAGCCCGACGCCATCCTGATCGCGGGCGCAGGCACGCCGTCGGCGCTGCCGCAAAAAGAACTGAAGGCCCGCAACTACGGCGGCACCATCTATCAAACCCACGGCGCCGCCAACAACGACGTGCTGCGCGTGTGCGGCAAGGATTGCGACGGCATGTACCTGCCGGCCGGTCCGCTGCTCGTAGCCGCGCAACTGCCGGATTCCAACCCGGTCAAGAAGTCGGCCCTGGCCTACGTCGAAACCTACGAGAAGGCCAACGGCGCCGGCTCCACCAACACGTTCGGCGGCCACATGTGGGACGCTGGCCAACTCGTGGTGGCCGCCTTGCCGGTGGCGCTGAAGACGGGCGCCAAGCCCGGCACGCCGGAGTTCCGCGCCGCCATGCGCGATGCGCTGGAAAACGTGAAGGATCTGCCCGCGTCGCAAGGCGTGTTCAACATGTCGCCGACGGACCACGCCGGCTTTGACGAGCGTTCGCGCGTCATCGTCAAGGTTGAAGGCGGCAAGTGGGTCTATCAACCCGGCCTGTAAATTCCCAGGATCGCCCGATCCACGGGTGCACCACGCAAGGCGGCGCCGGTTGTTGACGCCCGCCTTGCGGCACCTTTGCAATGCTTCGCACCGGCCCCTCCGGCCGGTGTGTCGTATCAGTGTCCCGGGTGGGGCCGGTACACCAAGAATCAATAAGGTTGTTCGATGGATTCCTCAATTGCGCTGATCCTGCTGCAAGACGGTGTCGTCAACGGCGCCATCTATGCCCTCCTGGGCATGGCTCTGGTGCTGGTTTTCGCCGTTACGCGCGTCATTTTCATTCCCCAGGGTGAGTTCGTGGCGTTCGGCGCCCTGACCCTGGCCATGCTGGTGGATGGCAAGGTGCCCGGCACCGCCTATCTGCTGCCGCTGCTGGGTGCGGTGTGCCTGCTGCTGGAACTGCTGCGCGCCGTGCGCACCGGCAGCTACGCCGCCCTGCCCAAATCCCTGATCACCTGTGTCGTTCTGCCGCTGGCGCTGCTGTGGCTGACGAAAAGCTACATCGGCCCCGACAACTCGCTGTGGCTGAACATGCTGCTGACGCTGTTGCTGGTGGTGCCCATGGGCCCGCTGGTCTACCGCATCGTCTATCAACCGCTGGCGGAAGCCACGGTGCTGGTGCTGCTGATCGTGTCGGTGGCCGTGCACTTTGCGTTGATGGGCCTGGCGCTGGTGTTCTTCGGCGCGGAAGGCTGGCGGACGCCGGCCTTCGTGAGCGGGCAGGTGGACTTCGGCTTCATGGTGTGGTCCGCGCAAAGCCTGTTCGTCGTCGCAACCTGCGCGCTGCTCATCATTGCCCTGTGGCTGTTCTTCGGCAAGACGCTGTATGGCCGCGCGCTGCGCGCCACCGCCGTCAATCGCCGCGGCGCGCGCCTTGTCGGCATCAGCACCACGATGTCGGGCAGCCTGACGTTCACGTTGGCCACGGCCATCGGCGCCATGTCCGGCATGCTGATCGCCCCGATCACCACGGTGTATTACGACACGGGCTTCCTGATCGGTCTGAAGGGTTTCGTGGGCGCCATCATCGGCGGCCTGGCCAGCTACCCCGTGGCGGCGGCAGGCTCGCTGCTGGTGGGCGTGCTGGAATCCTTCTCGTCCTTCTGGGCCAGCGCCTATAAGGAAGTGATTGTCTTTACCTTGATTATCCCGGTTCTGGTCTGGCGTTCGTTCAGCACCCACCACGTGGACGAAGAGGAATAAACGTCATGAACCGCATTCTGCTTGTCGTATTTCTTGTCGTCCTGGCGGGCTTGCCGATGCTGTCGGTCACGCCCGAATTCTGGGTGACGCAGTTGAACTACATCGGCCTGGCCAGCCTGATCGTGCTGGGCCTGGTGCTGCTGACCGGCGTGGGCGGCCTGACCTCGTTCGGTCAGGCGGCCTTTGTCGGGCTGGGCGCCTACACCACGGCTTATCTGACCACGCAGTACGACGTGTCGCCGTGGCTGGCTCTGCCGGCCGGGCTGATCCTGACCGCCGTGGTGGCCTATCTGCTGGGCGCGATCACGTTGCGCCTGTCTGGCCACTATCTGCCGCTGGGCACCATTGCGTGGGGCCTGTCGTTGTATTTCCTGTTTGGCAACATCGACTGGCTGGGTAAGCACGACGGCATCGCCGGCATTGAACCCATCAGCATCTTCGGTATCTCGCTGGCCAATGGCCGCCATATCTATTACCTGATCTGGATCTTCGTGCTGCTGGCCTTGTGGGCCACGCGCAACCTGCTGAACTCGCGTCCTGGCCGTGCTATCCGCGCGCTCAAGAGCGGCGCGGGCATGGCCGAGTCCATGGGCGTGAACACGGCCGCGTACAAGGTGGTGATCTTCGTCTGGGCGGCGCTCCTGGCCTGCATTTCGGGCTGGCTGTATGCGCACATGCAGCGCGCCGTCAGCCCCAGCCCGTTCGGCATCAACTACGGTATTGAATATCTGTTCATGGCCGTGGTCGGTGGCGCAGGGTATGTCTGGGGCGCCTTGATGGGCTCTGCGATCATCCTGGTGCTGAAAGACCAGTTGCAGAACTGGCTGCCCAAGCTGCTGGACACGAATGCCAACTTCGAAATGATCGTCTTTGGCGTGCTGTTGATCCTGATGCTGCAATACGCCCGCAACGGCGTGTGGCCGATCCTGGCAGGCTGGTGGGGCAGCATCACGGGCGCGGACGGTTCGCGTCGCAATCTGGCGCCGCCCGCCAAGGCGCCGGCGCTGCCGACCCGCGCGCGGCCTCAAGCCGGCCAGGTGGTGCTGGAAGTGGATGCCATCCGCAAGGAGTTCGGCGGTCTGGTCGCGGTGAACGACATCACCTTCAAGGTCAGCTCCGGCGAAATCATGGGTCTTATCGGCCCCAACGGCGCCGGCAAAAGCACGACCTTCAACCTGATCAGCGGTGTGTTGCCGGTGACGCGCGGCAAGGTCACCTTCATGGGTGAACGCATCGACAACCGTTCGGCGCGCGACATCGCCAAGCTGGGCGTGGGCCGCACGTTCCAGCACGTGCAGTTGCTGCCGGGCATGACGGTGCTGGAAAACGTGGCGCTGGGCGCGCACTTGCGCTCGGATGTCGGCGTGCTGGCTGGCGCCTTGCACTCGGACCGCGCGCGTGAAGCGCAACTGCTGCACGAAGCCGCCGAGCAGATCAAGCGCGTGGGCCTGGGCGAATACCTGTATGAGCAGGCGGGCAACCTGGCGCTGGGCCAGCAACGCATTCTGGAAATTGCGCGCGCGCTGGCGTCGGATCCGGTGCTGCTGCTGCTCGACGAACCGGCTGCCGGCCTGCGCTACAAGGAAAAGCAAGACCTGGCGCGCGTGCTGGAACAGTTGCGCGCGGAAGGCATGAGCATTCTGCTTGTCGAACACGATATGGATTTTGTGATGCGCCTGACCAACCACCTCGTGGTGATGGATTTCGGCACCAAGCTGGCCGAAGGCGTGCCGGCCGACGTGCAAAAGAACCCGGCGGTGCTGGAAGCCTACCTGGGCGGCATCGACGACGACCTGCCCGAAGCGGATCAGGCCAAGCCCGTGTCGGCAGGAGGTGTGCAATGAGCACGACGCAATCCCCCGTGCTGCAAGTCAGCAACCTGTCGGCCCGTTATGGCAAGGTGGGCGCGCTGGTAGGCGCTACCTTGTCGGTGCCTGCCGGCAGCATCGTCACCGTCATCGGCGCCAACGGCGCTGGCAAGTCCACGCTGCTGAACGCCATGATGGGTTCGCTGCCGCAAACCGGCCACGCGGCTGGCACCGTCCAATACGCGGGCACCGACGTGTCCGGCTGGCAGGTCGAGCGCCGCGTGGCGGCTGGCATGTCGCTGGTGCCGGAACGCCGTGAACTGTTCGGCACGATGTCCGTGGAAGACAACCTGTTATTGGGCGGTTTTCGCCGCTATCGCGCACGCGAAGCCGGCTGGCGCGACACGCTGAACGAAGTCTTCGATCTGTTCCCGCGACTGCGCGAACGGCGTGCGCAACAAGCCGGTACGCTGTCCGGCGGTGAACGCCAGATGCTGGCCGTGGGCCGCGCGCTGATGGCCAAGCCCACCTTGCTGATGCTCGATGAACCCAGCCTGGGGCTCGCGCCGCGCATTGTGCGCGAGATCTTCCACATCATCGCGCGCCTGCGTGAAACTGGCGTGGCGATCCTGCTGGTTGAACAGAACGCCCGCGCGGCGCTGCAAGTGGCCGACTACGGCTACGTGCTGGAAACGGGCGAAGTGATTCTGCACGGCCCCGCGCGTGAACTAGCAGGCGACCCGAAGGTCATCGAAAGCTATCTGGGCCTGGGCAAGGGCGCTGACAAAGAATAAGCCGCTGCAAGCTTCTGCTTGCGTAGCGTGCACTGACAAACCGGGCATTGCCCGGTTTTTTTATCGTTCGAAAACGTCAACGACGCGAAAGCGCTCGCACACCAGCATCATGTCTGGCGCGTAGCCGCCATTGCGGTCGAAGTAGGCGATGTGCGCATCGCGCCAGACATCGAACGGGCCTTCGCCTTCGGCCAAGGCAAACGCTTCATCCACCTGATCGAAGCGCTGGATCAGCACGCTGGTGGTTTCGATGACGCAGGCGGGCCGGCCCTGGCCGTCCAGCACCACATCACGCCGGCCGGCCTGGGGCACGGGCTCGTTGTCGTCGAAATGGTCAAGCGCGCCGCAAGTCGCCGTCTTGGTGCCGGCCAGCACCAGCGCCAGCAGCTCGTCGGCCAGCGCGGGCGAATCGCCAAACTGGAAGGTCACAGCATCTTCGTAGGGGGCGGGGGGCTTCATGCCATCGGTGTCCATTTCAAGATCAGCGCCTGTCCCATCGCGGGGTCAGACGTTGACGGTTGGCCGGTTTCGATACGGCCGGCGAATCGGCGCGTATAGGCGGAGGCGTCATTGTCGCGCACGGTGACGTCGTACCAGCCTGCGGTGCGCGACATGTCCCAGGACAGCTCGGCGGTTGCGCCGGGCGCTAGGGCTGTATCGGCCTGTACCGGATAATCGTAGACATTCGCCGCGACGCGGAACGTGCGCGCTTCAGTGCCCGGATTATGCACGGATAGCCGCAAGGATGCGCCCGGCCCGCTGTAGGCCGCCGTGACGGCCAGCGGCGGTTGGCTGGGTTTGGCCGCCGCGCCTGTGCAATGCCGATGAAAACCGTTCGGCCCCAACACCCACAGATCGTAGCGGCCGTCGTCATCCGACGTGGACCACGTGGCGTCCAGCTGCTTGCCCGCTTCAACCGTATAGCGGCGGGGGCCGCGATCCAGATGCAGGCGGTCATACACATGCAGGACCGCGGCCGCCGCGCCAGGATTGGCAAATTGCAGCTGAACGTGCGCCGGGTCCACGCGGGCATGCACGTGCAGCGCATAGGGCAGGGCGCGCGATGGCCGGGTGCCGGGCGCCTGGCGCGCCAGCGCGGGCTCGGCCGGTGCGGGCGGCACCACGGTGCCGGGCAGCGCAGAGGCGTCGGCCGCGCGCTGCGCGGTGGCGGGCAAGTCACGCAGCAGGTCCGCTTCGTTCGGGTTGGCGAAATCGAAGATCGACGTCAGGTCACCGCACACCGCGCGGCGCCACGGCGAGATATTCGGCTCGGCCACGCCGAAGCGTTGTTCAACAAAGCGCAGCACCGAGGTGTGGTCGAACACCTGCGAGTTGACCCAGCCGCCCTTGGTCCATGGCGACAGCACGTACATCGGCACACGCGGACCCAGACCATAGACGCCATGCAGATGCGCAGGCGTATCGTCTTTTTCCACGC
>CAJYKY010000347.1 GCA_913775005.1 uncultured Achromobacter sp. | reverse complement strand
GTGGAACAAGGCAGTGATCTGCGTCAGTTGTGCGGCATCGTTACGGCTGCCGGCGCACGTGTCGGCGTGTCGCGTTTGTCGCAACAGTTTGGAGCGATGGAAAGGCTGCACGAATATCCGGTGTCGTATTTGAAACTGTGCGGCAGCTTCATCACCGGCCTGCGTCACAGCCCCGGCAGCCAGCATCGGGCCGCCACGGTCGTGGCCACCGCCACGACGCTGGACATGGCTGTCTATGCCGAAGACGTCCCCGACACCGCCACCCAGGAAACTCTGGAAGACCTGGGCGTCCGCGCAATACGCGGGGCTGTCGTAAACTTCGCCCATACGCGCGACCTCGCGCCTGATCACCAATGGGTTCCTAGTTGACGGAAGGATTGTTTCTTCGCACCCGCTGGCGCTTGCGCCCCCCTGCTCGGCTCGCTGCCTCTTCACTACACGGTTCAATGTCGTGTCTGGCTGTGCTGCTTTGCATGTTGCTGTGGCCGGGCGCGGGTTTCGCATTCGGCCTGAACGGCGCTTATGAAGCCGTGCAGCTGGGGTTGACGGCCGGCGTCGCCTTGGCTTGCGGCCTGGCATGCGCGGTGGCTTGGGCCTATACGCGCGATGCCCTCTTCGGCGCGGGTCTGTCCTTCATGCTGGTGGAAGGGCTGTTCCGATCCCTTCCCGACCTGCTACCCCCTGGTGCCTTGCAAGCCGGTTCGTACGCGTCGCTGTTGACCTTGACGGCGCCGCTGTTGACCGGGTCGCGTCCGGCCACCACGCTTGCCGCCGTGTGCCGGGGCCTTGCCATCGCACTGGCGGGCGTTGCGGCCCTGGCGCTGATCTTCGTCTATGAAACCAGCAACGGCCTCATCCCCGCACTGATCGCGGGCGTGTGCGCGGCGGTCAGCGTGCCGCTGTTTGTGTGGTTTGCGAGGATGGCGCTGACCACCAAGACGGATCGTATTCTGTCGGTGATCATGGCCTGCGTGTACGCCACGTCCGCCTGGATGCTCGGGCATGACGCCTGGTTATCGGACGGTGCCGACACGGCCGGCACGCCCATCGAAATTGCGAGGTTGCTGCTGGTTTCAAGCGCCCTGCTGGGCGTGGCACTGTTGCGGCAGCAGGGCTGTCCCGCCGTCGTCTCCAATCCCCCCTCCCATGACCAGGCCGATGCCGAGCATGTCGCGCAAGGTGAACTGCGTCTGGCGGAGTTGGCCGGGGCGCTGGATACGCAGCGTCAGATGAACGCATTGATTTCGCACGAGTTGCGCGCGCCGTTGGCCACGATCAGCGCGGCCGCTCAATCGCTGGACATGATTCTTGCCGACAGCGGCGAAACCGTCGACAACCGGCTTGCCCGCATCCACCGTTCGGTGGCGCGCATGACCGAACTGATGGAGCAACTGCTTAATCAGGATCGGCTTGAGGAACAGGCGTGGACACCGCGCGGGGAACAAACCGACCTGGCCGAATTGGCCCGCGATGTCGTAACGGCGATGCAGCCCGATACCGCGCATACGCTGGTGGTGCAGGCTGACGCGCGCCTGCCGGTATATTGCGACCGCCCGCTCACGAGTGTGGTGGTGCGCAACCTGATCCATAACGCCATCAAGTATTCACCGGCGAATCAACCGGTCAGAATCGAAACCACACAGATGGACGTCGACGGCGTACCGATGGCCTGTTTGGCCGTGGTGGATCGTGGGCCGGGCATCGGCGAAGAAGAACAGGCGCGCATTTTCGAACCCCATTTCCGGCGTTCCGCGCATCGAGAAACGCAGGGCATGGGGATCGGGCTTTATCTGGCGCGCCGCATCTGCCAGAACCAGGGCGGCTCATTGACCATGCAGAGCACGGTGGGCGTGGGCACGCGCTTTGTTATTGCCCTGCCGGTCAAGGCCAGCGGCGCTCAGGCCGCAAATACATAACCCTGGCCACGCACAGACAAGACCGGCAGCTTGAGGCCGGCGCTTTGCGCCTTGGCGCGCAATCGGCTTACCAACACGTCAATGCGGCGCAATTCAAAACCGCCCGGGCTTTCCGGCAGGAACAATTCGGCCAGCACCTGACGGCTGACCGCACTGCCGGCTGCGTCCATCAAGGCCATCAAAAAGGTTCTTTCCTGGGCGCTCAGGTGCAAGGACGCGCCATCGGGCGCCACCAGAATCCAGCCGCCATCCTGCAAGGACCACGTGCTGTCCGCCGAGGCGCGCGTTTCGGTGTCGACCGGGCGAGGCGCCTTGGCCAGGCGCATGCGACGCGCGAGGCTACGGATGACAGAGCTGAGTTCCAGCAGGTCCACGGGCTTGGTCATGTAGACATCCGCGCCGCCTTCCAGGCCGCGCACGCGGTCTTCCAGCGCACTGCGGCCCGTCAGCATGACGATGCCCACGGGGCTTAATGCACGCAAGCGGGTTGCAACCGAAAAGCCGTCTTCACCGGGAAGATGCGCATCCAGAATGACAATGTCGCACGGCTGCTCCTGCAATCGGCGATAAAACGCCGCAGCATTATCACAAGCAAACGCCACCCGAAAACCATAGCCGCCTAGGCCTAAAGCCAATTCCTCGCGGAAATCGGCATCGTCCTCAAGCAGGCCGATACATAGCAAACCGTCTGCGCCAGGCATATTTAGAGTGCTTTATATTGAAAATTGTCGACAAATACCCCTGGATGGGGCCGCCACCCTGAGTGTCCCGCAGGCGACAATCTTACGAGATTTACAATGGAAACGAATCATTGCAGTGAAAAAAAACGGCATATTTCACTGCTTATCACCCTTTTTTTATGAAAATCACAAGTTTTGGGTAGGCGTACTGCGGTGAGAACCGCAGAACAGCTTCATTTTTACGAAGAGCAGCTGACTTCCAAACTGCCTGCCCAATCTGGCGGCAAGCTTGAATAATGTTCAAACCCGTCCCGCGCCACGAAGGGATTACGCAAAAGCATCATCAGCGTATCGATCTGGCTGGCGTCACCCGTTTTAGCCGCTTGAATCGCCTCTTCCGCCAAATGGTTGCGCAATACATATAGAGGGTTGACGCGATTCATGGCTTCGGCCACCTCGGTAGCCGACCGCCCGTCTTCGGCATGCCGGGCCAACAAGCGGTCCAACCACGCGCCTGCTGCGGGGCGATCAATAAATAGATCCTCGAACCTGTTGCGGCGCCCCAGCACGGCGTCGGCCAGCCGGCGCCACGTCAAGGTGAAGTCAGCCTGGTTTGCGTCCATCAGTTTGAGCAGATCGTCCAGCAACGGCTCGTCGGCGGGCAGCCAAGCGGCCAGGCCCAGTTTGGCGGCCATCTTGTCGTGGAATGCGCGCGTGAACACCGCTTCGAACTCGTCCAGCACGCCGCGCAGCGCATCCGCATCCTGCACCAACACATGCAGGCTGCCGGCCAGGCGATACAGATTCCACAGCGCCACCGACGGTTGCCGGTTCCAGGAATAGCGCCCTTCGGAATCCGAATGGTTGCAGACATGGCCC
>CAJYKY010000346.1 GCA_913775005.1 uncultured Achromobacter sp. | reverse complement strand
ATGCGTCGACGCTCGCCGGCGAGATGAACATCGGCATGCTGCAGAGCCGCCGCTCGGCGCCGGGCCGGAACCGATAAAGAAAAAAGCCCCGAACCTTGCGATTCGGGGCTAAATCCACCAAAGGAGGAGGGTGGAGGAGACAACCGTGGCATGTTGGGAGCTGACTTTCTGCTCGCTGCGCTGTCGGGGTTTTGCACCGCGCCGACTGCGTTTCAACATCCGATGAATGAATAGTACCGATGTTTTTTGTGCGATGCAAGAATTTTTTTAAAGTCTTTTGAAGGGCTAAATCTGCGTTGCATTTTTGCCGCAAATCTCTTCGCTACCCTCTGGAGACCCGCGCCAATACATGACCTTGCCAAAAAACGGGTTTTTGCCGAATGGGTAAACCCGTTGGGGAATTACCCTAAAAGGCATCGGGTATTCCCACCCTGGCATTCGCACCAAAACGGTGCGCCCGGCACCAAGACGCAGCCAAATTTGCGCAGTGCAACAATTTGCCGGAAGCGGTTTCAGATCCAGTAAGCGGTGGCCGTCATGACCTTGGACATCGCGCGCATGGCCGTTTTTACTGGGCCGGGCAGCGGTACGCCCCCTGCCCGCTCCGCGCTGGCGCGGTGTTCGGCTTCGTCGTCTTTCATCTTGCGGACGACTTCGCGCGACCGTTCGTCTTGCACCGGCAAGGTGCGTAAATGTTCTTCCAGATGGGCTTCCACCTGGCGTTCGGTCTCGGCCATGAAGCCCAGATTGCGCGGCACGCCCGCCACGCTGGCCATGACGCCCAGCGCAAATGAACCGGCGTACCAGACCGGGTTGAGCAGGCTTGGCCGGCTGTTGAGTTCGGTCAGCCGCTGGTTGCACCACACCAGGTGATCCACTTCTTCGGCAGCCGCGTTCAGCAGCAAGGCGCGCGGCGCAGGATCCCGGCACACCGACGCCTGCCCCCGGTACAGGGCTTGAGCGCAGACTTCGCCCACATGGTTCACCCGCATCAGGCCCGCCGCGTGGCGCTTATCCTGCGCGGACAGCGCATCGGGCGCCTCGACCGCCTTGGCCGGATACGGCCGGCCCGCGCTGGCGCTATTGGATAGCACGCGCAGCGCGCGGTCGGCTTCGGCCAGCAAGGCGTCCAGCGGACCGGTGCGGCGCAGGAAGGAAACAGGGCCGGATGAAGACAGGGCGTGGGACATGAAGCACTCCTGGAAAAGGCGGGCACACACCCCTGTTGCGGGGCGGGACTCTCATGCCGGGAATTGTACGCAACAGGTATCATCGACCATTGACTGCGCTCAACGCTCAAGGACTCTAGACATGGAATGCACGATCGACTGGGGCGGCCCCAACGGCATGCTCTTTACCGCCAGCACCGGCAGCGGCCACGTAGCTGTGATGGACGGCGCCGTGGACGGCGGCGGCCACAACCTGGCGCCCCGCCCAATGGAAATGCTGCTGGCCGGCACGGGCGGCTGCACGGCTTATGACGTCGTGCTGATCCTGAAGCGTGGCCGCCACGCCGTCACCGGTTGCAGCGTCAAGCTCCAGGCCGAACGCGCCGACACCGATCCCAAGGTTTTCACCCGCATCCACTTCGCCTTTACCGTCACCGGCCGCAATCTGCCGCAGGCGGCCGTTGAACGCGCCGTGCAGCTGTCGCACGAAAAGTATTGCTCGGCCTCGGCCATGCTGGAAAAGACTGCGGCGATGACCTTCTCAGTTGACATCGTCGATACGCAGGAAGCGCCCGCCGCTGCCTGAGGACCCTCATGAAACAATATCTAGACCTCGTCCAATCCATCCTGGACACCGGCTCATGGCAGGACAACCGGACGGGCATCCGCACGATCAGCATGCCGGGCGCCTCGCTGCGCTTCGATCTGCAAAAGGGCTTTCCTGCCGTCACCACCAAGAAGCTCGCGTTCAAATCCGCCATCGGCGAAATGGTGGGCTTCATGCGCGCCTCGCGCAGCGCGGCGGAATTCCGTGAACTGGGCTGCAAAGTCTGGGACCAGAACGCCAATGAAAACAGCCAGTGGCTGGCCAACCCGTACCGCGAAGGCCCGGACGATCTCGGCCCTGTCTACGGCGTGCAATGGCGCCAATGGCCGGCCTACAAGGTGCTGGACGCCGCCCGCCCTGCGCAAATCGAAGACGCGCTGTCGCGCGGCTACGCCAAAGTTGCCGACCTGAACGAAGGCGGCGTGCCCAAGGTGCTGATGTACAAGGCCGTGGACCAGTTGCGCCAATGCCTGGACACCATCCACGAACGGCCGGGCGACCGCCGCATCCTGTTCCACGGCTGGAACTGGGCGCAGATCGAAGAAATGGCGCTGCCGCCCTGCCATCTGCTCTATCAGTTCCTGCCCAATGCCACCACGCGTGAAATCTCGCTGTGCCTGTACATCCGCTCGAATGATGTCGGCCTGGGTACGCCCTTCAACCTGACCGAAGGCGCGGCGCTGCTGCATCTGGTGGGCCGCCTGACCGGCTACACGCCGCGCTGGTTCACGTACTTCATCGGCGACGCCCACATCTACGAAAACCATCTGCCGATGTTGCGCGAACAGCTCACGCGCGAGCCCTTCGAATCGCCCAAGCTGGTGCTATCCGACCGGATCCCCGATTTCGCCGTCACCGGCCGCTACGAGCCAGAGTGGCTGGAAAAAGTCGAACCCAGCGATTTCTCGCTGTCCGGCTATACGCACCACGCTCCGCTGACCGCGCCGATGGCGGTGTAAGCGGCCGCCCGGCTTGCCGGGCGACGCGTCAACGCAACGTCCCCACGCAAAACACATCGCAAAACCCGCCGCGCGCCGATGGCCCGGCGGCGGGGCGTTGCGTCTGCCCGCCATAAGTGAAGATTGGTGAACTTTTGGAAGCGCGATTTCGGTATAACCCATCCCTTAGTCACGGGCGCGCGTCCGGAACGGCGCGCGTCCAGGCTTCCGACCGGCCCAGGCCGCGCCGCGCTTCTCGCTTGCCGCGATGCGCAGCACACCCGGCAGCGCCGACCGCAGGCAATGCCCGCCGCATCCCCCTTCCCGACAAGAGAGTACGTAAATCACCAGCGTCCACTCCCGCAATTGGCATTCGACGCAATTGCAACGGATGACTACTAATTGATTTGATTTGAGGCCGGCGCGACGCCAGTGTGCGCTCAGGACAGGACCCACAAATGCTCGTTGGAACTTATAACCCTTCGCTCGTCCTCGTATCTCTAGGGGTCGCCATCCTGGCGTCATATACGGCGTTGGGCATGGCCAATCGCGTACGGGCGTCCAATGGGCTGCCGGCCGCGCGTTACTGGCTGGCGGGTGGCGCCTTCGCCATGGGCCTGGGTATCTGGTCGATGCATTTTGTGGGCATGCTGGCCTTCAACTTGCCCATCCCCATGAGATCGGAAGAGCACACGT
>CAJYKY010000345.1 GCA_913775005.1 uncultured Achromobacter sp. | reverse complement strand
CCCGCGCCCGCGACGTTTTCGATGACGATGGTTTGGCCCAGCTCTTTGCCAAGTTCAGGCGCGATGATGCGGGCGAAGGTGTCGACCGAGCCGGCCGGGGCATAGCCCACGATGAGTTTGATGGGATGCGCCGGGTAGGTCTGCGCGTGCGCGGCGGACGCGCCCAGCAGGGCGAGGCTGCCTAGCAGCGCGGTAAGGGGCAAGTGGCGAAGCGTCATGGTTGTCTCCTGATGTTGTTGTCGTTGATGTTGTTGTCGTTACCGTCATTAATCCGTGCTCTGCAATCGACCGCAGCCTTCACTCCCGCTACCGCTGCAACCACTTAAGCACCCGCTCAAACACCGCATCGCTATTGCGATCCATCATCGGCAGGTGCGAGTTACCGGCGATGCCGTTAGCAGGCAGATCCAGCACCGTTACCTCAGCGTTAGCGCGGATCGAATCCAGGTAGCGATCCGCCTGCCGGCGATATCCCACCCAGTGCGAACCGGACGGTTCGATGAAATCCCCCCACACGACCAGATGCGGCGGCAGCGATTCGACGGGGCTGGCTTCGGGCATGCCGCCCGGCTCCACGCCCACCACGCTACGCACCGTCTGCGGCCGGCGCCGCGCGATCTCGGCGGCAAAGCCTGCGCCTTGGCTGTGGGCCACGATGTGGCAATGGCCCACGCGGTCGATCAAGGCCTCGTAGGCGGCCAGGATCATGGGTTCGTGGCCCGGCCAGCGCGGCACCCATTGCTTGGCGAAGTCGTCGAACGCGTCCGTGGGAAACTGCTGCCCGGGATAGGCTTCGCGCTGCCCTGTCGCAGCGTCGTATTGCGGCCCGATGCGAAATGTCGTCCACGCTTCGCGCTTGGTGCGAAACACGGGCGCCTCTCGATACACCTGCGGAAAACGCGCCCAAGACGACCGGCCGCGCTCGGCCGCGTCGCTGACCAGCACGTCGTAGCCGGCTTCCAGAAAGCGCCACAGCCAGCCGCTGCGCCCGTCCGGCGTCGTCTCCCACGTGCAGCCCGTCATGCCGCCGCCGTGCCACAGCAGCACCGGGTCGGGGTGGCGGGGTTGCGCCAGGCGGTATTCCTGGACGTACATCTGCCCGTACACCTGCTCGCCGTTCGGGTTGACCTCGCGCGGCTGGCCGTTAAGGACCATGCTGCGATATTCGATGGGCAGCCCTTCCAGCACGGCGGTTTCACCACCGACAAAAAAGCTGTTCATCGACTTCAGAAAAATACCGTTGCCGTGTGTGTTCATGATGATTGGCTTCAAGAGATGCCAGCATGTTCAAGCAGCGGATATAGTTACGTCTATCGAAAAAATATCAATGATTATTGACTCATGCGAATCAATTACGACCTGGAAGATATCCGCGCGTTTTGCTGCGTGGCGCGCATGGGGCAATACACGTCGGCGGCATCTCTGCTGTGCGTGACGACGTCGGCGCTAAGCCGCCGCATTGCAAAGCTGGAATCCGAGATCGGCGGCCGGCTGTTCGAACGCACGACCCGCAGCGTGGTGCTGACCTCTGTGGGCCGCGCGCTGTATGAACGGGTGCTGCCCATCGTGACGCAGATGGACGCCAGCCTGACCGAAGCCGCCCGCCGCGCGCGTGGCCACGAAGGCACGCTGATGGTGAGCACGGTGGCATCGGTGGGGTACTCGGTACTGCCCAATGTGCTGCCCGAGTTCTATGCGCGCCATCCGCAGGTGTACCTGTCGATCCGCGACGGCAATGCCACTGTCACCACCGGTTTGGTTGAGGATCGTGAAGTGGAGTTTGGCGTGACGACGCCCGTGTCGTTCAGCCCCACTCTGGAGGCCGAGCGTATCGCCACGTATGGCTTCAACATGGTCTATGCCAACGGCTCGCGGCTCGCGCCGCGCGGCCGCAAGCTGTCATGGAAGACATTGCTGGGGCTGCCGGTGGTGGGCTTGAATCCACTTAGCTCCACGCGCCTGCAAATCGACAGCGTGCTCAATGCCCATGGCATTGATCTGCCGTGGACGATTGAAGTGGATCAGCTAGCCACCATGATCGGGCTGGTGCAGTCCGGCAACTTCGTGACCATCATGCCCGGCTTGTTTGAAGCGCGCGGCTATGGCCTGAAGTCGATTCCGGTGCATGGCCCGGACATCACGCGCGACGTGTACATCGTGCGGCGGCGCGACAGCACGTTCACGCCGCAGGGCCAGTACTTGATGGAGCTGGTGCGCGCGTATCTGGCGCGTTAGGGGCAACTAAAGCAGGCCCATAAAAAAACCCCGACGATTTCTCGTCGGGGAGTCCCTGCACACACAACACAGCTTGCTCAGTTCGAATACACCTTGATCTGGTCGCTTTTCAGCACGTCCGGCGTCAGACTCTTATCGATCCATTCCATCGACGTGTCCGACACGCCCGGGGTCACAAGTTCTGCCGGCACAATGGTGATGTCGGCCAGCACCTTGAACGGGTACTTGTCGCTTTTCTTCGTCACGCCGAACAGTTGCGCTTCCAGGCCTTGGCCGTCGGCGCGGTGCATCTTGACCTCGCGGCCATAGCCCTTGAACGTCACGTCGTGCATGGCGGCCGCCACTTGTTCGGGGGTCGGCCAGACGCCGTTGTTGTCCTTGATGGCCTTCTCATAGCCGGCCTTCAAACCCTGGATGGCTTGCACCATGTGATAGACCGAGTAGATCGGATAGGCGCCGGTCTTGTCGTGGAATTTCTTCACGAAAGCCTGGTGCTGCGGATCGTCCTTGGTTTCCGGATGCAGGAAGTAGTGGTCGCCGCGAGCGCCAACGTAAACGCCTTCGGGCAACGCATTACCCAGCCGTTCCAGCGAGCTTTCTGCCAGCGACAACACGAACGTGGAGTTCTTGAACAGATTGCGTTGCGAGGCCTGGCGCACGAAGTTGTCCAGGTCGCCGCCCCACGAGGTGGACACGATGACATCCGGGCGCAGCGCTTGCAGGCGGCTGATCTCGGTAGAGAAGTCGGCCGCGCCGAACTTGGGGAACATCTCGGCCACCACCTTCACGTCCGGCTTGAACTTCTTCAGCGCGGCCAGGAAGATGTCGCGCGAATCGCGGCCCCAGGCGTAGTCCTGGTTGACGATGGCAATCGTCTTGAAGTCCGGCTTCACCTTCATCAGGTACAACACCTGCGCGACCATTTCGGTGGTGGCGTTGGCTTGCGTGCGCACCACGTACTTGTACTTTTTGCCTTCCAGCGCTTTCTCGGTACCGCAATCCCACAGCACGTTCAGCACCTTCAAGTCTTCCGCCACCGGCGCCACGATATTGCAGTGGCCGCTGGAGATGGCCGACAGCATCACGCGCGTGCCGCCCTCGGCCAGGCGGCGATACTCCGACAACAGTTTTTCACCGCCACCGCCTTCGTCGATGTAGCTGGGAACCAGCTTCACGCCGTCGATGCCGCCCGCCGCGTTGATGTCCTGGATCAGGATTTCCGCTGCGTCACGCGCAGGCACGCCGAACACCGAGGCCGAGCCCGACAGGAAGGTCGAGATGCCGATGTTCAATTCCTTGGGCTTGTCGGCCGCGCTGGCCAGCGCGGTGAAGCCTGACAGCAAAGTGGCGCCCAGCAAGGCAGCCAGTCTTGAAGTTTTCATGGTCTTGTCTCCAGTGTTGTATTGGGTCTATGCCCTTAGAAAACGATGGCGTCGCGCAGGCTGCCGCCGGTGGCGAGGTGATCGAACCCCTCGTTGATCTGGTCCAGCGAAAAGGATTTGCCCATCATCTTGTCCACCGGCAGCTTGCCGGCCTTGTACAAGTCGATGTAGCGGCTGATGTCGATGGCCGGCACGCCCGATCCCAGGTAGCTGCCCCGGATTTCTCGCTCTTCGCCCACCATCTGCGACAGCGACAACGGGAAGCTGAACTTGGGGTTGGGCAAGCCCGACGTCACCGTGGCGCCGCCGCGCCGGGTCAGCTTGTAGGCGGTTTCGAATGCAGGCACAGCGCCTGCCATGTCGAAGCCGAAATCCACGCGGCCGCCGGCCAGGTCGAACAGGTCGTCGTCGCTCTTGATTTGCTTGGGGTTCACGACGTGAGTCGCACCCAATTCCTTGGCCAGCGCCAGCTTGTCGTCGCTGAGATCCACGGCAACCACGCGGCGCGCGCCCGCCGCCACGGCGGCCAGCAACGCCGACAAGCCCACGCCGCCCAGCCCCACGATGGCCGCGGTGTCGCCCGCATTGATACGGGCGCGGTTCAGCACGGCGCCTGCGCCGGTCAGCACCGCGCAACCAAACAGCGCGGCTTCGCGGTGGCTGAGTTCAACATTGACCTTCACGCAAGACCGGCGCGACACCACGGCGTATTCCGCAAAACACGACACGCCGGTGTGATGGTTGATGTATTCATCGCCGATGTGCAGGCGCCGGTCGCCGCCCAGCAAGGTGCCTTGCGTGTTGGCGACGGCGCCCGGTTCGCACAGCGCGGGCCGCCCTTCCATGCACGGGTTGCAGCAGCCGCAGCTGGGCACGAACACCATGGCGACGTGATCGCCGGGTTTCAGGTCGGTGACGCCGGGGCCGGTTTCCACGACTTCGCCCGACGACTCGTGGCCCAGCACGATCGGCACACCGCGCGGGCGGTCGCCGTTGATGACCGACAGATCGGAATGGCACAGGCCCGCCGCCCTGATCCGCACCAGCACCTCGCCCGTGCCGGGCGGGTCAAGTTCGATATCGGCAATGGTAAGGGGCCGGGTCTGCGCGTAAGGGCCAGAGTCCCCCACGCTGCGCAACAACGCCGCTTTGATTTTCATGATTACACCGTGCGCCCGCCGTCGACCGGGAACTCCACACCGGTGATGAATTCCGCTGCGTCGCTCGCCAGGAACAGCGCGGCGGCCGCCACGTCCGACGGCTGGCAGAAGCGTCCCAGCGGAATGGTGGACACAAACTTGGCGCGGTTTTCCGGCGTGTCCGGCAGGCCCATGAAGAGCTCGAACATACCGGTGATGCCCATGACGGGGCAGATGGCGTTGACGCGGATGCCGTCGCCGCCCAGCTCCACCGCCATGGACTTGGACAGCACGTTCACCGCGCCCTTGGACGCGTTGTACCAGCTCAAACCCGGGCGCGGACG
>CAJYKY010000344.1 GCA_913775005.1 uncultured Achromobacter sp. | reverse complement strand
CATCAAGCAGGAACTGACGGCCACGCCGCGCAAGTGGCTGGTGACCGGCTGCGCCGGCTTCATCGGCTCGAACCTGCTGGAAACGCTGCTCCAGTTGAACCAGACCGTCGTCGGCCTGGACAACTTTGCCACCGGCCACCAGCGCAACCTGGACGAAGTCAAAGCCACGGTGTCGGCCGAGCAATGGGCACGCTTCAGCTTTCAGGAAGGCGATATCCGTGATCTGGCCGCGTGCCAGCGCGCGGTCGACGGCGTGGACTTCGTGCTGCATCAAGCCGCGCTGGGTTCCGTGCCGCGTTCGCTGAAAGACCCGATCACCACCAACGAGGTGAACATCGGCGGCTTCCTGAACATGCTGGTTGCTGCGCGCGACGCCGGCGTGAAGTCGTTCGTCTATGCGGCGTCCAGCTCCACCTACGGCGACCACCCGGCGTTGCCCAAGGTCGAAGAAAACATCGGCAAGCCGCTGTCGCCCTACGCCGTCACCAAGTACGTCAACGAGCTGTACGCCGACGTGTTCGCGCGGTCCTACGGCTTCGAGACCGTGGGCCTGCGTTACTTCAACGTGTTCGGCAAACGCCAGGATCCGGACGGCGCGTACGCCGCTGTGATCCCGAAGTGGACCGCCGCGATGATCAAGGGCGAAGACGTCACCATCAATGGCGACGGCGAAACCAGCCGCGACTTCTGCTTTGTGGAAAACGCGGTGCAGGCAAACTTGCTGGCCGCAATGGCGCCGCCCGAAGCGCGCAATCACGTCTACAACGTGGCCGTCAGCGGCCGCAGCACGTTGAACGACCTGTTCGGCTTCCTGGTCAAGGCGCTGGGCAACCAAAGCGTGAACTACGGCAAGCAACCCGTCTACGCCGACTTCCGTGCTGGCGATGTGCGGCACTCGCAGGCCGACGTCAGCAAGGCCGGCCGTCTGCTGGGCTACGCGCCGTCGCACACCGTGCTGCAAGGCCTGGAAGTGGCCATGCCCTGGTACACGCAATTCCTGCGTTGATTTGAAAGCACTCATCCGCAAACTCGGCAACATCCACCCGGACCATCAGCGCATCTTTAAAGGCGCGTTCCGGGTGGCGGTGTTCCTCTTGTTGGGCAAGGCCGCCGGCGCCATCAAAGAGATGGCGGTGGCGTACCGTTACGGCGTCAGCGACGCCGTAGACGCCTACCAGTTCACGATGACCATGGCCACCTGGCTGCCGGTCACCATCGTGGGCGTGCTGTCGGTGGTGCTGATTCCGGTGCTGGTGCGCCTGAATCGCGCCGACGAGGCCGAGCGCAACGTCTTCATCAAAGAACTTCAAGGCTGGGTGGCGGCTGCCGGCATCGCGCTGGCGATCATCACCTGGTTCGCGTGGCCCTATGTGGTCGACGCGTTGGGCAAGGGCTTGCCCGAGCGCGTGCGCGGCATGACGGGTGACCTGCTCGTCGCCTTTGCCCCGGTGGCAGCTTTGCTGTTGATTGCGGGCATCAGCGCCGCGCGGCTGCGCGCGCGCGAACGTCACGTCAACACCTTGCTGGACAGCGTGCCCGCCGTGGCGACGCTGGCCTGGGTGATGCTGGCCACTAATGCCGACGGCGTGGGCCCGCTGCTGTGGGGCACGCTGGTGGGCTATGCCATCCAGACCGCCTGGCTGGCGTGGCTGGCCGCGCGCGCCGACCAAGGCTTCTGGGGCGCGCCGCGCCTGACCCTGCGTTCACCGCACTGGCCCGAGCTGATGAGCGCGGCCGGCGTGATGCTGATCGGTCAGGTCGCGATGAGTTTCGTGGGTCCGCTGGACCAATACGCCGCCGCCAACCTGGGCGCCAACGCCAACGCTACGCTGGGTTATGCCAGCCGGCTGCTGTCGTTGCTGCTGGGGATCGGCGCCGTGTCCGTGGGCCGCGCCGCACTGCCGGTGCTGGCCGATGTGCAGGCGCGTGGCGATACCGAGCGCGCGCGCAGCATGGCGTTGAAATGGTCCGTGCTGATGGTGGGCGCGGGCGCTGTTGCCGTGGCGATCGGCTGGGTGCTGGCGCCGTGGGGCGTATCCGTGCTGTTCCAGCGCGGCGCTTTCACCGCCGAAAACACCGAGGCCGTCGCGCACGTGCTGCGCTGGGGCCTGTTGCAACTGCCGTTCTACTTTGGCGTGCTGATCCTGGTGCAGTTGCTGGCCAGCCAGAACCGCTACCGCATCATGGCCGCCATCGCCGTGGCCAATTTTGCGCTCAAGGCCGTGTTGAACACCGTGCTGGCGCCCGAGATGGGCGCAGCCGGCATCATGCTGGCGACCAGCCTCATGTATGTGTTGTCTTTCGCGTGCTACCTGGTGGTGGCCATGCGCAAGGCTGAACCCAAGGAGGCCGATTGAATGTCCAACGCCGAGTCCGGCCGCGCGCTGCGCGTGCTGCTGTTCATCCATTCGCTGCATGGCGGCGGCGCTGAGCGGGTTGCCGCTGACCTGAGCGCGCACTGGGCCGAGATGGGCCGCGACGTCATGGTGGTGACGCAGGCCAGCGCTGATGGCGACGTCTACGCGCTGCACCCGAAGGTGCGCCGCGAAGTGCTGCACACGGCGGGCGAGGGCGGCGGGCTGCGCGGCATCTGGAGCAACGTGCAGCGCGTGCGCGCCTTGCGCCGCGTGATCAAGGCATTCCGTCCCGACATCGTGCTGGGCATGATGACGACCGCTTCCGTGCTGTCCGTGCTGGCCAGCAGCGGCATGTCCTGCCGCGTGATCGCCACCGAACATACGCATCCGCCGTCGCAAACGCTGTCCGGCCTGTGGCAGCGCCTGCGCCGCCTGACCTACCCGCGCGCGGCGCGCGTCGTGGCGCTGACGCGCGGCACGGCCGACTGGATCGAACAGCACGTGCCCGGCTCGCACCTGGCCGTTATCCCCAACCCGGTGCATTGGCCGCTGCCGCGCGCCGAACCCTTGCTGACCCCGCCGTCCGGCGATGGCCGCAAGCGTCTGCTGGCCGTGGGCCGCCTGCATGCGGACAAAGGTTTCGACCTGCTGATCCAGGCGTTCGCCACCTTGGCCCCGTCGCATCCGGATTGGGATCTGGTTATTCTTGGCGAGGGCGACGAACGCCGCGCGCTGCAAGCGCAGGTCGACGCCGCCGGGCTGGCCGCGCGCATCCTGATGCCCGGACGCGCGGGCAACGTGGGCGACTGGTACAACCATGCCGATCTCTACGTACTGACGTCGCGTTTTGAAGGGCTGTCCAACACCTTGCTCGAATCCATGGCCAGCGGCCTGGCCGCCGTGTCTTTTGATTGCGATACCGGCCCGCGTGAAATCGTGCGCGAAGGCGTCGACGGCGTGTTGGTGCGCCCCAATGGCGATGTGCCGGCGTTGTGCCGGGCGCTGGCCGACGTGATGGACAACGACGCCGCGCGCCAGCGGATGGCACAAGCGGCGACAGACGTGCGCGACCGGTTTTCGGCCGCGCGCGTATTGCAGCAATGGCAAGAACTTTTTGATGGCGTGCGGGCGAAGAGCCGCTAGGCTCCGCCGCAATGCCGTCGTTACGGTGACCACGAGAACCTCATCATGTGTGGAATAGTCGGAATTTGGGGCCCCATTGGGAACAAGGAGCGCGTGTTGGCGGAAAGCTGCCGCCGCATCCGCCACCGCGGGCCGGACAGCAATGGTTTCTGGGAAGACCCCGAAGCCGAGCTGGCGCTGGCGCACGTGCGCCTGGCCATCCTGGACCTGACCGAAGCCGGCCACCAGCCCATGACGTCCGCCTGCGGACGCTACGTGATGGTGTTCAACGGCGAGGTCTACAACCACCTGGATATCCGCAAGCAGCTGGAGCAATCGGCGCTGGCGCCGTCCTGGCGCGGGCATTCCGATACTGAAACGCTGCTGGCCGGCTTTACCGCGCTGGGCATCGAAGCCACCTTGCAAGCGTCGGTAGGCATGTTCGCCATCGCATTGTGGGACCGCGCGTCGCGCAAGCTGATCCTGGCGCGCGACCGCATGGGTGAAAAGCCGCTGTACTACGGCTATTCCGGCGCTGAACTGGTGTTTGCGTCGGAACTTAAGGGCCTGATGCCGATCCCTGGATTCGGCCGCGACCTGAACCGCAATGCGCTGGCGTCGTTCATGCGGCACAACTACATACCCGCGCCGCAATCCATCTACGAAGGCATCGCCAAGCTGCCGCCGGGCACGTGGGTGGAAT
>CAJYKY010000343.1 GCA_913775005.1 uncultured Achromobacter sp. | reverse complement strand
CAGCACGCGGTGACCTTCGCGGCCGGCGTGGCGTGCGAAGGCCAAAAGCCCGTCGTCGCCATCTACTCCACGTTCATGCAGCGCGGCTACGACCAGTTCATTCACGACGTGGCGCTGCAAAACCTGGATGTGACGTTCGCGCTGGACCGCGCCGGCATCGTTGGCGCTGACGGCGCCACCCACGCCGGTAACTACGACACCGCCTTCCTGCGCTGCGTGCCGAACATGGTGGTGGCCACGCCGTCCGACGAGCGCGAAACGCGCTTGCTGCTGTCGACCTGTTATCAGTACCCCGGCCCGGCGTCGGTGCGCTATCCACGCGGCGCGGGCTGCGGCGCGGCGGAAGGCGCAGGTCTGGAAACGGTAGAGGTCGGCCGTGGCGTGGTGCGCCGTGAGGGCAAGAAGATCGCCATCCTGGGCTTTGGCACGCTGGTGCAGCCTGCGCTGGCCGCGGCTGAGTCGCTGGACGCCACCGTTGCAGACATGCGCTTTGTGAAACCGATCGACCGCGAATTGATCCTGGACCTGGCTCGCCGCCACGACGCGCTGGTCACCATTGAAGACGCGTCCATCATGGGCGGCGCGGGCAGCGCGGTGCTGGAAACCTTAAGCGCCGAAGGCGTGCAGATTCCGGTGCTGCAACTGGGCCTGCCGGATGTCTTCATCGACCATGGTGAACAATCGGCCTTGCTGGCCGGCATTGGCCTGGACGCCGCCGGCATCGAGCAGTCCATCCGCAAGCGTTACGCGGATCTGCTGGCCTGAGCAAGACGGCAACTCGGACGAAGGCGCGTCTTTCGTCCGGGTGTTGAAACACACTGTTCCGGCCCCGGCCCGCTACCGGCAGAAGGGTTTCCCCTGTGTCAGCCAGGGGTTTGGGCCATAATAGCCGTCTCTCAAATATTTCCAGGCCGGCCGCGTGCGACCGATGCTGGACAGGTACGCTGACATGAATTCTCCGATCGATCCTGGCATCGTGATGCCCGATGTTCAAAGCGCAACGGACACCCGGCACATCCCGATTCAGCGAGTGGGCATCCGTGGCGTACGCCACCCGATGTTGATTGAAAGCGCTGACGGCGCGCCGCAAGGCACCGTGGCCAACTGGACGCTCACCGTGGCGCTGCCGCCCGAAGAAAAAGGGACGCATATGTCCCGCTTCGTGGCCCTGCTTGAGAAATACCGCAGCACGCCCATGACGCCGGCGCTGTTCCGCGCCATGGCAGCCGACATGCTGCCGCTGCTGCACGCTGAACGCGGCGACATCACCGCCGCCTTTCCGTACTTCATCAACAAGTCTGCCCCGATCTCGGGCGTGCAAAGCCTGCTGGACTACGAGGTGCAATGGATCGCGCGCGCCCAGCAGGACGACGTGCAGTTCGAGCTGGTGGTGCAGGTACCCGTCACCAGCCTGTGCCCGTGTTCCAAAGCCATTTCGGAATACGGTGCGCACAACCAGCGTTCGCATGTGACGGTGTCGGCCACGTTGAATGGCGACATCAATATGGATGACGTGATCCGGCTGATCGAAGAGGAAGGGTCGTGCGAATTGTGGGGCCTGCTCAAGCGCCCCGACGAAAAGTTCGTGACCGAGCGCGCCTATGACAACCCCAAGTTCGTCGAAGACCTGGTGCGCGACGTGGCCGCGCGGCTGACTGCGCACCCGGGCATCGCGCATTATCGCGTCGAAGCCGAGAACTTCGAATCCATCCACAATCACTCGGCATACGCCGTCGTGGAAGGCTAAGCATTCAATGAACCATCCGGCGGCCAACGATTGGCCGCTTATCGCGGGGCTGCAAGCCTGGGAATCGCGGCTGGCCAATCGTTTGGCCAGCCGTGGCCGTTTTGGCGTCGCGCTTTACGAATTTTTCCGTTTCGGCGTCAAGCAGGCGTGGGCTTGCCTGTTTGGCGGGCTGATGTGCGCGCTGCTGCTTGCCACGCATTGGTGGTACCCAAGCGATGCCTGGCTGTCGCGCTATGACTTCCTGACGCTGGCGGCGCTGGGCATCCAGGCCTTGCTGCTGGCGCTGCGCATGGAAACCTGGAGCGAGGCGCGGGTGATCCTGATGTTCCATGTGGTGGGCACCGGCATGGAAATCTTCAAGACGGCGGCCGGATCCTGGATCTATCCGGAAGCCAGCGTGCTGCGCATCGGCGGGGTGCCGCTGTTCACGGGCTTCATGTATGCGGCGGTGGGCAGTTATCTTGCCCGCGTCTGGCGGCTGTTCGACTTCCGCTTCCAGGCGCATCCGCCGCTGCTTGCCACGGTGGCGCTGTCAGTGCTGATCTACGTGAATTTCTTCGCGCACCACTTCATCATGGATATGCGCTGGGCGCTGTTTGCGCTGACGGCGGTGCTGTTCGCGCGCACCTGGGTGTACTTCCGGATCTGGCGCGACTACCGCCGCATGCCCTTGCTGCTGGGATTTGTGCTGGTGGCGCTGTTCATCTGGTTCGCCGAAAACATCGGCACCTTCGCCAATGCATGGCGTTATCCGAACCAATCGCATGCGTGGCAATGGGTGTCGCTGGCCAAGCTGGGGTCGTGGTTTCTGCTGATGATCATCAGCTATGTGATGGTCAGCGTGGTTAACCGGCCCCGGCAAATCGCTGTGGGCGATCTGCCGCAAAAGCCAGGGAAGGGCGCAGAAAATGCCCCGTCACTTATTTCCTGACCTTCCCACCGCTTGCGCCGTCGTGCTCAATCGGTGATAATCGAGGGCTTTCTTGCTCGACCATCATAAGAAAACCCAAGGTTTTTTTGGATAGCGGGCTGCCCCTTGCGGGCTGAAAGTCTGATGCAAAAGAAGTTGTGATTAGACCCGAAGAGATGAACCCCGAAGGGGTTAATTCCAGAGTCTTTTTCCTCCTTTGCAAACACCCATGATGGAAAGCGCGGGTGCAGGACTGACAGCTAGCGAGACATCCTCAAGGAGTTTTACTCATGCGTCACTACGAAGTGGTGTTTATCGTTCACCCCGACCAAAGCGAGCAAGTGCCCGCCATGGTCGAGCGTTACCAAGCGCTGGTCACGGGCCAAGGCGGCTCGGTTCACCGCCTGGAAGACTGGGGCCGCCGTCAACTGGCCTACCCGATCCAGAAGCTCGTCAAGGCTCACTACGTTTGCCTGAACATCGAGTGCGGCCAAGCCACGCTGGATGAGCTGGAACACTCGTTCCGCTACAACGACGCCGTTCTGCGCCACCTGGTCATCAAGACCAAGAAGGCCCAGACCACCCCCTCGATCATGATGAAGTCGGTCGAGCGTGAAGAAGCCCGTAAGGCTTCGGCGGAAGCGGTCGCGGCTCAGGCCGAGTAAGCAGGGCTCACGCGAGCTCAACCCATGAAGTCCCCTTGGTGCCTGGCAGGATGAATCAGCTGGAACTTAGCGCGCGCGTTCTTGAATGCGAGCCTTTGCGCCACACTCCCGCCGGCCTGCCCGCACTGGAAATGGTGCTGGCGCACGAGTCGGAAGTCATCGAAGCTGGCCATCCGCGCCGCGTCGAATTGACGATCACCGCCGTGGCACTGGGCGATCTGGCGTTGCTGTTGAAGGACACCGCGTTAGGGTCTGAATTGCTGGTGCAGGGGTTTTTGGCCCCCGTCCGCAAAGACTCGGTGAAGATCAAGCTGCATTTGCAGCGGGCACGCAAGATCAGCGGCAGCGCAGGGCGCGATCCGCAGGTGGCTTGAAAAGGTTGGGCGACAGGTGCGCAAGCACCTTCTGAATACGGATAGGTTATGGGGTTTGGAATGGGTTTTTGATAACCGCCAAGTCCCTCAAACATAGAGGCACATATCATGGCTTTCTTCGGAAAACGCAAAGAAAAACGCAAATTCACGCAGCAGAACCCGCTCTTCAAGCGTCGTAAGTTCTGCCGCTTCACCGCAGCCGGCGTCGAAGAGATCGACTACAAGGATCTGGACACCCTGCGCGACTTCGTGCAAGAAAACGGCAAGATCATCCCGGCTCGTCTGACCGGCACCAAGGCAATCTACCAGCGCCAGCTGGACACGGCCATCAAGCGCGCGCGCTTCCTGGCTCTGTTGCCTTACACCGACAACCACAACTAATCCGGGGCACTGAAATGCAAGTTATTCTGCTCGAAAAAGTCGTCAACCTGGGCAACCTGGGCGAAGTCGTTCGCGTGCGTGATGGTTACGCCCGCAACTTCCTGATCCCCCAGCGCAAGGCCCGTCGTGCTACCGACGCCGCCCTGAAGGAATTCGAAGCCCGCCGCGCCGAGCTGGAAAAGGCCCAAGCTGAAAAGCTGGCCGCTTCCCAAGCCCTGGGCGAGCGCCTGTCCGGCTTCCAACTGAAGATCGTTCAGAAGGCTGGTGTTGACGGCCGTCTGTTCGGCTCGGTCACCAACGCCGACATCGCTGACGGTCTGAAGAAGGCCGGTTTCGAAGGCGTTGAAAAGGCGCAAGTGCGTCTGCCCAACGGCCAGCTGAAGTCGGTTGGCGAGTTCCCGATCCAGGTCGCCCTGCACGCCGACGTTATCGTCGACGTCACGGTTCTGGTTGAAGGCGAACTGTCCTGATCTGCCGGTACCCGCAGTAAAAAAAAAAGCCGGCCTGCGCGCCGGCTTTTTTTTCTTTTCGCTTTTTGTTTTAGCCGCCCGCAGCGAACGCCCCTTCATGCCTTCCTTAGAGGACCCTTTGACTCAGCCGCCCGTTCATCACAACGCGCCGCCCGGCTTGCGTGCCTGGCTCGATAGCGTGGACGCCCAGCGTGAGCCCTCGGTGCGTGACGTGACAATCGATGGCGTGCGCTGCATCGTCAAGCGCCGCCGCGCCAGCTTCGTCCAGGGCGTGAGCTATGCGCTGCGCTACCTGCGAGCCTTCCTGCTGGGCGTGGGTTGCAAGCTGTTCCTGGGCGAATTCCCCCGGCCGGGCGTGTTGCTGAAAAACGGTCTGACGCACGAAGCCGAGCGCCTGGCGCTGTTGTTGGAAGCGGGCTGCCGTGTGCCCGAAGTCTGGTGGCAAGAGCAGGGCCTGCTGGTCCTGGAATACGTTGGCGATGATCTTGCGGACCTGATCCGCAACGAGGATTCCACGTCGCAACTGTGGTTGACGCGCGCGGCCGCCACCGACCTGGCGGCGTTTCACGCGAGCGGCATGTGGCACGGCGGAGCGCAGATCCGCAACATCACCTTGCAAGACGGCGAGCTGTGGCGCATCGATTTCGAAGAGAACATCGGTTCGACGCTGTCGCGCCCGCTGGCCCAGGCGTACGATCTGTTCCAGATGCTGTCCTCGCTGGTGTCGCTGCGCAAGCTGCCGGACGATGTCGCCGTCACGCTCGGTACACTGGCGCTGGACGTCTATCTGGAAAGCAACCCTGACCCCGAGGTCAAAGCGCGCCTGACGCGCCTGGCCCGCATTCTGTGTGGGCTGGCGACGCCCCTGCGTCCCTTGTTGCGCCGCCTGCCGTCGCGCGACATCCAGGGATTCTTCCGCGTTGCGGACATCTTGCAGCCGTTACTATTGAAGTCATGAACACACCTGCCGATCCCCAGCTTGAGTACCTGCGCGTTCCCCCCCATTCCATCGAGGCGGAGCAGTCGGTGTTGGGCGGCCTGCTGCTGGACAACACGTCGTGGGACCGCATTGCCGACGTACTCGTCGAAGAAGACTTCTACCGGCACGACCACCGCCTGATCTGGCACCACATCGCGCGCCTGATCGGGCTGGCGCGTCCCGCCGACGTCATCACTGTCAACGAATCCCTGATCAGCGCCGGCAAGGCCGAAGATTCCGGCGGCCTGGCCTATCTGAACGCGCTGGCGCACAACACGCCGTCGGCCGCGAACATCCGCCGCTACGCGGAAATCGTGCGCGAACGCGCGATGCTGCGCAAGCTGGTGTCGATTGCCGACGAGATCTCGTCGGCCGCCTTGAACCCGCAGGGCAAGGAAGCGCGCCAGTTGCTGGACGAAGCCGAATCCAAGGTGTTCAAGATCGCGCAGGAAGGTTCGCGCGGCGCCGCCGGTTTCCAGGAAATCCAGCCGCTGTTGACGCAGGTGGTTGAACGCATTGACGAGCTCTACCACCGCGAAAGCACGTCCGACGTCACCGGCGTGCCTACCGGCTTTACCGACCTGGACAAGATGACGTCCGGCATGCAGGGCGGTGACCTCATCATCGTGGCCGGGCGCCCGTCCATGGGCAAGACCTCGTTCTCGATGAACATCGGCGAACACGTCGCCATTGAACAGGGCCTGCCCGTGGCCGTGTTCTCGATGGAAATGGGCGCGGTGCAATTGGCGATGCGTATGCTGGGTTCGGTGGGTCTGCTGGACCAGCACCGCATGCGTACCGGCAAGCTGATCGCCGATGACTGGCCGCGCGTGACGCACGCTGTGCAGCTCATGCAGGACGCGCAGGTCTACATCGACGAAACGCCGGCGCTGAGCCCGATGGAAGTGCGCGCGCGCACACGCCGCCTGGCTCGCCAATGCGGTCAGCTGGGCCTGATCATCATCGACTACCTGCAACTGATGTCGGGTAACGGCTCGGGTGAAAACCGGGCCACCGAAGTGTCGGAAATCAGCCGTTCGTTGAAAGGTCTGGCCAAGGAACTGAACTGCCCGCTGATCGCGCTGTCGCAGTTGAACCGAAGCCTGGAACAGCGTCCCAACAAGCGCCCCGTGATGAGCGACTTGCGTGAATCCGGCGCT
>CAJYKY010000342.1 GCA_913775005.1 uncultured Achromobacter sp. | reverse complement strand
GCATGGCGTGATTCTGGTGGCGCCCACGTATTGGTACCAGTCGCCCAGCCCCTTGAAGCTGATGATCGACCGCCTGGTCTGCGCCGACGGCGGCAACCCCGACCCCACCACCACGTCCGGCAAGAACGTGGAAAAGGCCAAAGCCCTGGAACTGGCCGGCTGGCCCTATCCCAAGCACCTGGCGGGCCGCGCTTATGGCGTGGTGGTGCACGGCGATGTAGCCGGCATCGAAGGCCAGCGCCGCGCGCTGAGCGATTGGCTGGACTGGATGGGGCTGGTGGATGCGGGCGCCATGGCACGCCTGGACCGCTATCTGGGCTACTACGCACCGTACGCCACCAGCCACGACGATCTGGACCGCGACGACGCCTTGCAGGACGAGGTCCGCAACGTGGCGCGCGCCATGGTCAATTGCCTGCCCCGCTTGCGCGCGGGCGCGCTGACGCCGCCCGATGACGGTTTGCGCAACCCGCGGCCCAAATAGCGCGGCACTTCGCATCAGCCCTTGCGCCATCGCGCCGCTCGTTGGCGGCACATCCATGGGGAGACTTAGAAGGTGATGTCCATGAGCAAAAGAGAAACCGACGCCGACAGCAACACCAATACTGAAAATAAGACCGACGACAAGTCCAACACCAAGACCGGCGCCACGGCGCGCAACAACGCCGACGCGGCGCCCGCGCATAACGGCAAATCGCACGCCGTCACCCGCTTTTTCGACCACTTCGCCGCGCATGTCACCAAGTGGGCGGGTTCCCCGATTGCCTTCGGTTCGGCGTTGATTGCGGTGGTGGTCTGGGCAGCCACCGGCCCGATGTTCGGCTATTCCGAAACCTGGCAGCTCGTCATCAACACGGGCACCACGATCGTGACGTTCCTGATGGTGTTCCTGATCCAGCAAAGCCAGAACAAAGACGGGCGCGCGCTGCATCTGAAGCTGGATGAACTGCTGATCGCGCTCAAGGGCGCTGACGAAGAATTGGTTGACGTGGAGCAGCTGGACGAAGACAAGCTCATTGCGCTGGCGGCGGCCTGCACGGCGCGCGCGCAGGCCCAGGCGCGCAGCGACCGCAGCAAGAAGCGCCGCGCGGGCGGCGCGGCGCCGACGGGCAACGCCGACACCGGCAACCCCGCATCCCGCCGACCCCGCTCCCGCTCCCGCAAACCTATCCGCAGCAGCCTGCGCGTACGCCGCAGCGTGCTGCGCGCGGGTAGGACGGCTGGGACCTGACGGCCGGGACCTGACCGCCGCTAGCCACAAACCCGCGCGTCAGAATTCCGCCGTCACCGACAACAGCACCGTACGCGGCGCGCCCACCGTCAGGCCTTCGCGCGCGGCAGACTGCCAGTAGTTTTTGTTCAGCACGTTTTCGACCGTGGCGCGCACCACCATCGGCGTGCCGTTCGCGGTGAAGGCGTAACGCGCGCCCACGTCAAAGCGCGTCCAGCCCGGAATTTCCTGCGTGTTGCCCACGTCCACATATTGGCGGCTGGTGCGCAGCATGCGCGCGGTCAGCGTCATGCCCGGCAGGAAAGGCGTGTCCCATTCTGCCGCCGCGTTGAACTGGAACTGCGGCACGGCTGGCGCGCGGTTGCCGTCGTTCACGCCGCCCTCGGTGCGCGTCAGGCGGCCATCGGTGTAGGCCACGCCGCCCAACAGCCGCACGCCCTTGGCCGCGTCGCCCTGCACCAGGAACTCCAGTCCACGATTGCGCTGGCGGCCGTTGGAAACATAGCGGCGCGTCGCCGGGTCCAGGAAATTGCTGGGGTTGTCGATCTGAAACGCGCTAACCGTGGTGGCGAATTTTCCGAAGTCGTACTTCGCGCCCACCTCGACCTGCTTGGAGATCGCGGGCGCGAACATCTCGCCCGCATTCACGGCGCCTTCCGGCGCGGTGCCGCCCTGGCTCAAGCCTTCGATGTAGTTGGCGTACAGCGACAGCGGCTCGATGGGGCGCACCGTCAACGCAAACGCCGGCGTCACGGCCGACTTGTCGTAGTTCGACGTCTGCCGCCCGGTGGCAGCGTCAAAGTTGGTGGACTTGACCTGCTGATGGCGCACGCCCGCAATGAACTGCACGCGGTCGTCCAGAATCGACATCGTGTCGGCCAGCGCCACGCTGTACAAGCGCGATTCGCTCGTACGTGGCAGATCCCCCGGCCGCGCGATGTTCGGCTTGGGCAGATCCACCGGGTCATAGATATTCGAAAACACCGTGCGTGACCGGATGCGCGCCGACGAATAATCGATATCCAGCGCGCTGGCGCTCAGCGCAGGTTCATGCTTGACCGCGCCCGTTTGAAAGCGGCCCCGCACGCCCACTTCCGCCGTCTTGCTCAGCAACGATTCATTCAGCCGCGCCGGCACCGCGCCAATATCGCCATTGCCATCCAGCATCAGCCAGCTGGTTTGCAGACTTTCAAAATCATGCTTGCGCGCGCCCACCGCGCCATACACGGTCCAGTCCGGCGTCAGATCATATTCGGCGCGCATCGCGCCCGACCACTCCTTGGTCTTCCAATACGTCCACGACGGAAAGAAATTGCGCCGGGCATCGGGCGCGCGGCCGATGTCCACCCCCGGCTCGGGCGGGAACAGCAGGCCGCTACGCGCATCGGTATTGCGGTTCTGATAATTGATGTCGCCTTCCAGACGGAACCGTTCCGCTTGATAGTCCAGGCCCAGCGCCACCGCGCCCAGGCTTTCCTTGGAACCATCCATGGGCAGGTCGCCCTTGCTGCCGGCCACGTTCAGGCGCACGCCCCATTCCTGGCTGTCGCCATAGCGGCGCGCCAGATCGGCGTGCACGCCAAACTGGCTGTCGCCGATGTAGGACAGGGTGTAGCGGTTCAGCGGATCCGGCCCGGCGCGCTTGGGCACAAGGTTGATCGCGCCGCCCACCGACCCGTAGGGCGCCATGCCGTTGAGCAAGGCGTTCGGGCCGCGCAGCACCTCCACGCGTTCCACGCCGATCAGCGAACTGGCGTTGCGCGGCGACACGCCGTACAAACCATTGAACGACACGTCATAGTTGAACAAGGTGTAGCCGCGGATGTTGAACTCGTCGCGGCCCGCCCCGCGCGAATACGTATTGCGCACCGACGGGTCGTTGACCAGCACGTCGCCGATGTTCTGCGCCTGCTGGTCTTCGATCAGCTTGGCCGTGTACTGCGTGGCGCTGAACGGCGTGCTCATGTCGTCCCTATTGCCCAGCAAGCCGATCCGGCCGCCGCGCGCCACCTGCCCGCCCGCGTACTCGGGCGGCAACGTGCTGGACAGCGTGCTGCCCGTCACCGTGACCGTCTCCAACACCGTGGCCCCGGCCTCCGGCGCGGCACTCAGCCGATACTGGTTCGGCGCCTCGCGCGTGGCGCGCAAGCCGGTTCCAGCCAGGGCCTGGCGCAAGGCGTCCGGCGCGGCATAGCGTCCGCGCACGCCCCCGCTTTGGCGGCCCGCCACCAGGTCCGGCGAGGCCGCCAGCAAGATGCCAGACGCGTTTGCCAGCTGCGTCAGCACCTGGTTCAGCGGGGCCGGTGCAATGTCGAAATCCCGCAACGCTTCCGTCTGGCTGGCGGGCGCGGGCTGCGCCCGCACCGGCATCGATGCCGTCCCCCACACGGCCGCCATCGCAACGCTGAGCGCCAGCGGCAAGCGCCGGGCGGACGCGGGATGGCGGCGGGCGCCCAGGCGGCTGGCGGGCGCTTGAGACGACACTGGTCGGATACGTGGGCGGTGGTGGGGCATGGCTAAACGGAGCTCTCGTGCGAAAAAATAAAGGGAATGAGAGCGGTGGCCTGCCGCCGCAGAACGCGGACGCGGCCGACTCTCACTATCCTTAATCGAACCAACGCACGATTTCCGGAACCATTCCGAGCAAATTATTTTCAGGCTTGCGGTTCCACACTGATCCACCACGGCAGCGTGCGGCGCACGCGTATCGGCAACACCGAGGCCAGCATGTCCAGCGCGCGGTCCGCGTCATGCAGCGGATAGCTGCCAAAGACGCGCAGGTCCGCCACCTTTGGCGACAGGCCCAGATGGCCGTACCGGTACCCGCGCAGTTGCGCCACCACCTCGGACAGCGGCAGGTTGTCAGCCACCAGCACGCCATGCGTCCAGGCTTCGCGTGCGGGGTCCGCTGGCGCCATGGCTTGCAGGGCGTCGGCCGTGAAGCGCAGCTGCCGGCCCGCCGGCACGATGCCGCTTGCGCCGGAACTGGCGGCGTCTACCTTGACGGCGCCTTCGAACACGGTCAACAAGGTGTCGCCGGCTTCCTGGCGCACCGTGAAGCGCGTGCCCAAGGCCTGCAAGCGGCCCTGCTGCGTATCCACAAAGAAGGGCCGCAGCGGGTCACGCCCCGTGTCGATCAGCATCTCACCCGTCAAGCCTTGCAGCCGGCGCTGGGTGGCGGTGTAGTCCATGTTGAAGGCGCTTAGCGCCTTGAGCCATACCTGAGTGCCGTCCGGCAACGCGATACGCCGGGTCTCGCCCACGCCCGCGCGGTAATCCGCACCCCACGTCGACGCCACGGCGGGCAGCGGCGTGTAGCGCCACGCGCCCCAAGCCAGGCCACCGCCCAGCAAGCCGGCCAGGCTCAACAGCACGGCGCGGCGTCCGCGCGGCGCATGGGTGGCCGCGTGGCCATAGGCTCTGACGGCGGCGTCGCGGTCGGGGCTGTCGTGCAGCGGCGCAAAGCGCCGGCCGACGCGCTCAACGTACTGCCAGGCTTGTTGATGCTCGGGCGCGCGGTCCAGCCATTGCTGCCATTTACGCTGCTCCGCAGCAGACGCGGCGCCCGAACGCAGCAAGGCAAACCACTGGGCCGCCTGCTCAAGAATCTGGTGCGAGGGTTCAGCGGTGGGCGCATCACCTGACTGCACCGAACCTGATTGCAT
>CAJYKY010000341.1 GCA_913775005.1 uncultured Achromobacter sp. | reverse complement strand
GCGCTTGTCGTTCAAGCCGCTAGACGCGGCCACGCTGCACTGGCGCGTGGCCTCGACACGGGTGTCCTTGGCGAATGTGGCGCTGCCCAATGCATTGCGGGTCGACACCGAGCTGGCCGCTGCGTTGCAACGGCTGCAACCTGCCTTTGCCTCGGTGACGCTGGCGCCCGCCGTCGTCGTGCCGTTGCCCGGCCCGATCGGCGCAGAACCCGCGCCTGCATCCATGTCCACGCTACCCGCCGTACGCCGACGCGCCTTGCGCCTGCATGGGCCGCTGCGTTCGCTTGCGCTGTTGCCCGGTCCGCTAGCGGCGGTGCGCTGGTCCCATTTGGGGGTAGAGGTACAGGCTGCCCACCGGTCCACCTTGGTGGCCAGCGCGCTGGTCGCTGAATTGCACGGAGAGTTATATGAACAGGAGTAGGCTTGCCGCCGCCAACAACGCGGCCAACAGCGCCGCCAACGGCGCCGCGCGCGATCAGCGTGTGCGCGGTGTCGCCTTGTGGGTCTGCATGATGTCGTGTGCGGCGGGTGTGTCATCGCAAGCGCAACCGTCAACGCTTACCGAGGCGGAGCCGTGGCCGGAAGTCGAAACCGTGCGCACCTTGATGCGTGCCGACGCGGCGGCGGCGCTGGCAGATTGCCGGATGCCGGGGCTTTGTCAGCCCACGGCGTCTGCGCCCGCGCTTGCCGAGACGGCAGCGAGGACGCCAGACGACATCCGTGTCGCGGCGATCTTCGGGTCCACGAAGCGGCTCAGCATTGATGTGTGGGTCAACGGCACTTTGTTGCGCTACCGGGCAGGCCACGGTGCGCCTATCGCAGGCGCCGTGCAAGAAAACGGGTATCAGTTGTTGGCTGTTGAGGGCGCGTGTGTGCATCTGCGGCGCGGCGATCTTGACCGCCGGACGTGTCTGGATGCAGGCAGGGCGCAGCCATGACCTTGCTCGCTACGCACACGGCCGCGGCGAAGCCGCAAGCGCTGCACACCGCGGAAGACATTGCGCAACTCGCGCCCGGCGTCGTGCGCGCCCTGGGACGGGAATTTGATTTGGCATCGTTGGCGGGCCGGTTGTGTCCCGTGCTGCTGGACAGCGGCGAAGCGGCGGTGTTCGCCGTTAAAGAGTATGCCCACGGCGACCCGATAGACGAACTCGAACGCATGGTGCGCGCGGCCGGCTATCGCATCAGCCAGCCGCCGCGCTATGTGCTGCCCGCCGCGTTGTTGTTGATGGTGGCGCGCGGTCAATTGACGTCGGCGGGGCTGGGCCGGCAAGGCAAGGCCACGCAGATTGACCGGGCGTCGGCATTGGCCACCTTGTTCCGGGACATCGTCCAGTGGGGTGTGGCGCAGAACGCAAGCGATGTCCACATCAATGTGAATCAGCGTCAGGAAACCTGCGATATCCGCTACACCATCGATGGCGAATATGTCAGTACCGAACGCTATGCGGGGCTGTCCAACGCGACGTTGCTGGAGGTGCTGGCGGTGGCCTGGATGGATGTGCGCGGCGGAAACGGCGCGGTGTTCGATCCGGCAATTGAGCAGCAAGGCCGCATCGCGCTCGATATCGACGGGACGCCCGTGGTGCTGCGGTGGGCGTCGTTGGCCACCGATGCCGGCCCGTCGGTTTGTCTGCGCATTTTGCGCATGGCGGCGACGGCGCACGGCGATCTTCTTCTATTGGGGTATTCGCGCGAACAAGTGGATGTGCTGCTGCGGGCGCGCGAGCGCGAGGGCGGGGCCATCGTGCTGGCGGGCGTGGTCGGGTCGGGCAAATCCACCACCATCGCCACGCTGATGCGCGGCATTGCCGCCACGCGCAAAGTCATCACGTTGGAAGACCCGGTTGAATACATCATCGCCAACGCCTTGCAGAACACACTGAACGGCGCCTTGGGCGAAACCGGCTGGCCTGCGCTGGACGCCAAGCTCAAGACAATCAAGCGGTCCGCCATGAATGACTTGCTGATTGGCGAAATCCGCGATGGGGACACGGGCCGTGCCTTCATGGATCTGGCGAGTTCAGGTGTCAGCCTGTACGCCACGACACATGCGGGGTCGGCGGCCATGATTCCAGAACGCCTGGCCTCGGACGCTATCGGCGTGTCGCGGGACTTTCTTGCAACGCCGGGCATCCTGAAGCTGCTGGTGTATCAGACGCTGCTCCCCCGCTTGTGCGCATCCTGCGCGTTACCGCTGGATTCCTTGCGGCGTCCGCAACCGGGTTCGTCGCAGCTGGCGGCAACGGCTACAGCCGCAGAGCCAGATTGGCCGGCATGGGGGCAAGCATTGGCGCGCATTTATCAATTGGACGCCCAGGCGCTGAGGGTCCGCAATGCGGCAGGATGCGCCGATTGCCGTAAACCGCAGCTGCCTCAATTGCATGGCACCGCAGGCCGTAGCGTCGCAGCCGAAATGATCGAACCCGAGCGCGTCGACGGCTTTCTGGAGTGCGTGCGACGGCGCGACAACGTCGGGGTGGCGCAACGCTCGGCGGCGGCAGATACCGCAGGGCAAGGCGGCCGTGCGCTCGATGGCGCGTTGCGCCACGTCGGCGCGGGCATGGTGGATCCTCGCGCTTTGCTGCGCCGGTTTGATTTGCCGGTCTCGCCTTACCTGCCGCAAGGCGCGTCAGCGTCCCCGCACTCGCTTGCGGTGAATCTTCCCAGTCCCGCGCAAGTTCATTCTGTGCAGAGGACGGCATGATCGGGCTATCACGGCGCATCGCCATGCGCGGAAGTTTTCCCCCCCACGCTTTGCAACGCTGGACGGACGCCGTGCGCTTTCGCTCGCATCGCGCGGACTATTACCGGTATCTGGCCGACTTGATCGAAGGCATGCAGGGGCGCAAGACATTGCGCGACATCTTCATGGATGACGCCATTCGGTACGGGCCTCGCACGGTGCGGGGGCGCCTGTCACGACATTGGGCGGCGTCCTATCTGGAAGCGGGCGGCGACCTGGGTCTGGCATGGTCGGACACATTCCCGGCGGCGGAATGCCTGGTGCTGGGGTGCGTCCAGGAAGAGGGCGGGGATCTGGTGGCCGCGCTGCGCGATCTGGCGGGCGCCGTCGAGCTGGGCGGCCAAGCCTGGATGGCAGTGACGTCGGCGGCTGCGGCAGGCCTCGTCGCGGCGGCAGTGGCCTTCGGACTGTTGTGCTCGATTCCCTATTTCAGCGTGCCACGCTTGCAGCAGGTGTTCCAGATGGTGCCGCCGGACGATTACGGCCGTCTGACGCGCGGCTTGTTTGCACTGGCCGAGGCCTTGCGGCAGTGGTTGCTGCTTTGGCTTGTGCTCAGCGTGGGCCTGGCGGGACTCAGCGTCGGGTCGCTGCCCACGCTGACGGGCAGGGTCCGGGCGTGGCTGGACGGCTGGCTGTTGTGGCGCCTGTACCGCGACTTCCACGCGATCCGCTTTCTCTGTTTGCTGGCGGTTCTGGTGCGCCAGCACGGCGCGGCCGATACGCGGCTGCGGCGCGCCTTGTCCGTGCAAAGCCGTGGCGCACGGCCTTGGATGCATGCCCATCTGCAAGCCATGCTGGATCGTATTGATGCAGGCGCTACCGGCTCCGACATCTTCGACACCGGCCTGTTGGACCGCGAGACGAGCTGGTACATGGCCGACATGCTGGACGCGCTTGGGCTGGAAGCCGGCTTGGCGCGCGTGCGTCGCCGGGTCGAACTGCGGTTGCTGGCGCGGGTGCGGCGCCAGGCAGCAACGTTGCGATGGGCCTTGTTGATGACGTCGGTTTTTACGGTGCTTCTGCTGACGTTCTGGCACTACGGCGTCATCGATGAGCTGCGCCAGTCGCTGACCCATTTTTATGCGAGCCAATAGCGCGCGCTTCAGTTCTTAGTTTTCTTCACCATCGGAGGTAAGCATGCCGGGTCTGGGTATTAAGCAGTATCGGTTCATCACGGCGCGTCAGCGCGGATTCTCGTTGATGGAAGTGTCCATCGTGACGGCCATCATTTTGCTGATCGCCATCGTTGGCATTCCGGCTATCGGCTCGTACGTGGTCGAAAACAAGGTGCCCAAAGTGGGCGAAGAATTGCAGCGGTTCATCGCCAGCATGAAGATCAACGCCCAGGGGGGCGGCGTCACGCCGTATGTGGGCCTGGACACGGGGGCGATGGCCAATGCGCTGCGCGATTCCAGTGTGCTGGCCGTGCAGGGCAGCGGCAACACGGCGCGGATCGTGCATGGGCTAGGGGGGAATGGCGCAGGTCAAAACGGCGTGGTCGAGGTGATGCCGGTGGCATTGGGCGGGGGCGGGCTGGGCTCCGCTTTTACCGTGAAGTTGACCAATGTCAGCCATGCGGCCTGCCCGGCGTTGGCCTCGGTGTTGCAGCGCGTGTCCGATGTGATTTCCATCGGCGGCAGTCAGGGCGCCAAGGTCGTCAAGGACATGCTGGCCGTGCCTAGCCTGCCGTATCGCGCGGCACAGGCACAGGCGCAATGTGGCCAGGGCGAAGTCAATACCTTTACGTTCACCGCCAGATGAAACCGACCAGAAACGCTGTCCGCCTGTCACTACGCGCCTGCGTCGTGCGCCCTGGGCAGGGGGGCTTTTCGCTGGTGGGGGTCGCGTTGGCGTTGGTGCTGACCACCATCACCGCCATCTGGGCATCCAACCAAATCGTTCAGGGCATCGAAGACGCGGCAGCGCGGTCAACGGGGGTGTGGTTGACGCACGTGCGGCAGGCGGCGGCATCGATGGCGGCGCGGCATTTCGATGCGCTGGCAAATGGCCGGGCGCCCAAGGGCGAAGACGGGGTCATGCTGTATGCCGACCCGTCGGCGCCCACGCTCTCGGAGTTGCGGGCGCAGGCCCATCTGCCGGCCGATTTTCCGGAGCAGGGCGCCATGGGATTCGGGGCTCGGATCCATGTGGTCCGGGGCGGGGCGTGTCCCGGCGAGCGATGCCGGGTCGACGTGCTGGTCTACAGCGCCG
>CAJYKY010000340.1 GCA_913775005.1 uncultured Achromobacter sp. | reverse complement strand
GTGTCATTTCGCAAGGCCACGTTGATGCAGCTGGACTTTTCCGATGCCGATCTGGCCGGTAGTGATTTTCGCGACGCCGTGTTTCACGGCGGCAGCCTGCGCAACGCCAACCTGAAGCTGGTGCGTTTCGAAGGCGCCGACCTGCGCGAAGCGGATTTAGGCGGCATCGATCTCACCGCCGCCGCGCGGCTGGCCGGCGCCACCATTTCCAAGACGCAGGCCGCCACGCTGCTGGCCGAGCTGCGCATCAACGTCGTCTAGCGCAGCCGCCTGCGCTAGCCGTCGACGCCCATCGCCGGGTCGCTCACCGTGTGCTTGCCGGTTTCCACGCGCCCGGCAAAGCGGCGGTAGAACGCGGGGTCGCTGGCGCAGGTGACGGCAAAGTCATACCACTGGCCGCTGGCTTGCAGCGACCAATGCAACGACGCGGTGGCGCCGCCTGCCACCTGTTGACGCCACGGGCCGTCCTGCCGATATGCCAGCGCTGTCACCGTGAAGTCGCCGGCGTTGGCGCCGGTGTTCATCAGTTCGGCATAGACGTCACCATTGGCGATGTCGTAGCAGACGCGGATCTCGGGCGCGACGCCCAACTCTGCAATGCGGCTGGTGTCGCCCTTGAAATGGCGATGCAGGCCGTTGGGGCCAAGCACCCACAAGTCATAGCGGCCCAGGTTGTCTTGAAACGCGTTCCAGCTGTCGGACAAGGTCTTGCCCGCCTCCACCACGTAGCGGCGCGGCACGCGATCCAGATTCAGGCGGTCATACACATGGAACACCGCCGCCTGCGCGCCCGTGTTCGACATCAGCAACTCGACCATGCCCACGGCGCTGGCGCGCGCGCTGACGTGCAGCTCGTAGGGCAATGCGCGCGACGGCCGCGAGCCGCTGGCTTGCAGCGGCATCTGCATGTCGGTGGGCAGCGGCATGGCGGGCAGCGCTTCTTGCGCGCTGCGCAACTGGTCGGCCGCGCTGCGCGTGCTGCGACCGGCCAGCGTCGGCAGGGCTTCGGTATTGGGCGTCTGGAAATTGAACGCGCTGGTCAGGTCACCGCACACCGCGCGGCGGAACGGGCTGATGTTCGGCTCTTCCACGCCGAAACGCGCTTCCAGGAAGCGCAGCACCGATGTGTGATCGAACACCTGCGAATTGACCCAGCCGCCACGGCTCCACGGCGAGATCACAAACATCGGCACACGCGGCCCCGGACCATACACGCAGCCATCGGGCGCAGGCTGGCTGCGGCTGCCGGCCGGCGCGGGATGCGTGAAATATTCGAATGCCATGTCGGCGTCGCTGAGCGTCGACTTGCCAGCCTTGCCCATGCCGGAATCCGGTGACGGCGCGGACGGCGACGGCATGTGATCGAAGTAGCCATCGTTTTCGTCGAAGTTCACCAGCACCACCGTCTTGCTCCAGACTTCCGGCACGGCAGTCAACGCGTCCAGCACTTCTTGCAGGAACCACGCGCCCTGCACGGGGCTGGACGGCCCGGGGTGTTCGCAATAGATCGACGGCGCGTTCATCCAGCTGACTTGCGGCAGCTTGCCTTCGCGGATGTCGCGCTTGAACGCGTCCAGATAGTTTTCCGGCGCGGTGCCGGGCAAGGTGTTGGCCACCCCCTTGTACAGCGGGTTGTGCGCGTTGTCGGTGGCGGCGTCGTAGGCGTGGTAAGGCAAGGCCTGGCCGGTGTTGGCATAAGGCACGCCGGGTTCACCGCCGCTGGACACCGGAAATCCCGATGCGATGTTCGCGCGCCGGAATTGCTGGAAGGCGCCCAGCATGTTGTCGCCCCATTCGTCGGGCATGTTCTGGTACGAGATCCAGCTCACGCCGGCCGCTTCCAGCCGCTCTGCGTAGGTCTTCCACGTATAGCCGGTGTTTTGCGAGACGGGCCGGCCGTCGATCCAGTCCCATTCGTTGTTGACGAACGCCGCGCCGCTGGCGGTGGCGCCGTTGGTGCCGGTCAGGTGGAACGAGCGGTTGGCGTCGGTGCCGGTGTGCATGGAACAGTGATAGGCATCGCACAACGTGAATGCGTTGGCCAGCGCGAACTGGAACGGGATTTCGCGTTCCTTGAAGTAGCCCATCGCGATATCGGTTTTGTGCGTGGGCCAATGCGACATGCGGCCATGGTCCCAGGCGGCCTGGCTGTCCACCCAGGTGTGATGCGCGCCGTCCGCACGTTGTGCGTTGTTGGCGCTGCCGTCCAGGTGATAGGGCGTCAGCACCGCGCCGTTGGCGCGTTCCTGCTGCCAGACGTTGCGGCCGTTGGCCAGCGGAATGGTGTGCCGGTCGCCAAACCCGCGCACGCCCTTGAGCGTGCCGAAGTAATGGTCGAACGAGCGGTTTTCCTGCATCAGGATGATGACGTGTTCAACATCCTTGATGGTGCCCGTGGCGTTGTTGGCGGGGATGGCCAGCGCGCGGCGGATGCTGGGCGGAAAGGCGGCCAGCGCGGCGGCGGCAAAGCCTGCGCCCGTGGCGGTCTGAAGAAAATTACGGCGTGAAGTCATCTTGGAATTCCGGGTCGACATCAGGGCGCGCAGCGAAGCAGCGGCGCAGGCGGCTGGGGTTGCGGCTGCTCGGTCACGGGAGGCGCGGGCGTGTTCGATGACGGCGTGTCGTCGTCGTCATCGCCGCCACAGGCGGACAACGACGCGGCCACCAGCATGGTGGCCGCAAGCATGCGTGCAATGCGTTTGGGAGGCATGGGGAGTCACTGGGGTGAGAGGGAAAACTTTCATGCCGCTGTCAGCGGCAAGACCCCAGCGAGTCTAGGAATGGGACGTGACAGCCCCGTGAATCCGCGCGCCGCTCAGCGCGCGGTGATGTATCGACCTATTTCCATCGCGATGCGTGTCGCGGTGAACGTGAAAGCGGATAGCGACAGCCGGACGGCTTCAGCGACGCCGCAGAAACCGCTGCTCGGTGACCACGCTGCCCCATTGCTGGCCTTCCGATTCCTCCGTCAACACAAAGCCTGACGACTCATACAGATGACGCGCCGCGTCCAGCCCCTTGAACGTCCACAGATAGGTCTCGTCGTAGTGCGCGTCGGCAAAGGCCAGCGCGCGTTGCAACAAGGCGCGCCCCACGCCCATGCCGCGCAAGCCGTCATCAACGATGAACCAGCGCAGGTGCGCCTGACGCGTGGCCAGATCGCCGTCGATGACGACACTAGCCAACGCCCTGCCCCCATCCATGTACAACCACAAGCCCTTGCCGCGCGCCGGCAGGCTTTCGGCAAACGCCGCGAGTTCCGTGGCCACCTTGCGTTCGAAGTACACGCCAAAGCCCGACGCCTGTGCGTAGTACCGCGCGTGCAAACTGGCCACGTCGCCGATGCAGCCAGGCAAATAGCCTTCATGGATCGCGTCTTCAATGCCAGTGGCCGCGATGGGCGCCACGTTGGGGTTTTCGCGCGACAAGGCATCGGCGTACAAGGACATGAAGCGGATCAGCGACTGTTGGTCGTCGGGCGCCAGCTGCCGCAAGGCGCGCGACACCTGATCGGTAGCGAACTGATCGATACGGGATCGCAGCGCCATGCCGGCCGGGGTCAGCGTCAGCCGCGACGCGCGCGCGTCAGTGCTATCGGCCTGCCGCAAGACGAGCCCGGCGGACTCCAGCTTGGCCAGTTGGCGGCTGGTGTTAGATTTATCCAGCCTGAGAATGCCCGCCAGATCGCGCGCCTGGATGCCGGGCTGCAAACCGATTTCGATGATGGCGTGGACGGCCGATGGTGCAAGCTCACTGCCGGCCAATGAACTGCGCATGAAGCCTAATTCGCGGACCAGCTTGCGCGAAAACTCGCGCAGATCCTGAATGGTTTGCTCGCGGGACTGGGCGGGAAAGTCGATCAGATCCATGGCGGACCCCAAAGTTGCGGTGCGCAACCAATTTAATTGCGAGCCGCAACTAAATCAAGGCGTTTTTTTATCGGATCTGCCAAAAGGGCTTTCAGCCCTGCGCGGACATCTTGCGCCGCAGCCGCCGCAGGACCGCCCCCAACAAGGGAATCCGCTCGTACACCTGCGAGGCCGGATCCCAGTAATCCTGGTGGTCGGCGATGCGTCCTTGCGCGTCCAGCCGCAGCGCGGTGGCGCCCTCGATAGCGAACGCGCGACCGCGCAGCGCGCCATCGAAACGCCAGACCAGGAACGCGTCGGCGCCCTGCACCACGCGCCGCAGGATGGTGAAACGGGGCTGCTCCAGCGTCTGGAACATATGCGCGTAAATGTGCGTGATGGCGGGCAGGCCATGCACGTCGTTGAACGGATCCACAAAGTGCGCATCCTGCGCGTAGATCGTGCCGATCGTGGCAAGCGTTTGCGGCGACAGGGATTCAAACCACGCCGCAATGACGTCGATGCGTTCGTTCATAGCCCGGTCCCCCAATGCAACAGCCGGAAGCGGATGGCGTGCGGCAGACGGCTCAACCAGCGCAACCCACCTGCCACGCCGCGCGGAAAGCGGATTTCAAAACGGCCGCGCTCCATGCCGCGCAAGATCGTTTGCGCGGCGTCGTCGGGGGTCATCAAGCCCGGCATGCGGAAGTCGTTCTTGGCCGTCATGGGGGTGTCGACAAAGCCGGGGTTGATCAAATACACGGCCACCTTGCGCGGCGCCAATTCGAAGTACAGCGACTCGGCCAGATTGATCAGCGCCGCTTTGGTGGCGCCGTAGATCATCGCCTTGGGCAAGCCCGTGTAGCCCGAGATGCTGCCCACCAGCGCGATGCCGCCGCGCTGCTCGCGCGCCAGGCGCGGCGCCACTTCGGCCAGGCAGCGGTACAGCGCCACCACATTCAGGTCGAAGCCTTGCTGCGCCAGGGCGGGATCGAAATTCGTGCTTTGCACCGCGTCGTAGCGGGCCGCGGCATAGACCACCAGATCCAAACCTCCGAACGCCGCTTCGGCCGCGCGCGTGGCGTCGGGCCACACATCGGGATCGGCGGCATCCAGCGGCACCACCGCCGCCCCCGCATGGCCGCCCGCCACCTGGTGCAACACGGCCTCGCGCCGGGCAGACAGCACGACCTTTGCGCCGCGCGCGAGCCATTCGCGCGCCAGCGCCGCGCCGATGCCGCTGGAGGCGCCAATCACCCACACCCGGCGCTGCGACCAGTCCTTGACGGGCGGATTCATTTTCCAGAGCATGCGGCCTCCTGGCTTATTGCAAGATCCAATGCCGCACGTCGGTACGGCCTTCGCGAAAGCCCGCCTCGCAATAGCACAGGTACATGCGCCACAAGCGGATGAACGCATCGTCAAAACCTTGCGCCCGCACCTCGTGCACATGCGCGTCGAACGCCTGGCGCCAGCGCAGCAGCGTATCGGCGTAGTCCAGCCCAAACGCGTGTTCGTCGACGACCGTCAGGCCAACTCGCCCCGCCTGCTCGCGAATCACACGCGGACACGGCAGCATGCCGCCGGGGAAAATGCACTGCTGGATGAAGTCCGTGCCACGGCGATACGCGGCATAGCGGTCATCGGCGATGTCGATCGATTGCAGCGCCACGCGCCCGCCCGGGCGCAGACAACGCGCCAGCGTGTCGAAATACAGCGGCCAGCGCCGCTCTCCCACCGCTTCCAGCATCTCGATCGACACGATGTGGTCGTACTGGCGGTGACCCAGGTCGCGGTAGTCGCGCAGTTCCAGCGTGACGCGGTTTTCCAGGCCCTGGCCTTGCATGCGCGCCTGCGCCCATTCCAATTGCGCGTCCGACAAGGTCACGCCGTGCACATGCAAGCCGCGCTGCGCCGCGCGTTCGGCAAAGCCGCCCCAGCCGCAGCCGATTTC
>CAJYKY010000339.1 GCA_913775005.1 uncultured Achromobacter sp. | reverse complement strand
GCGCCGCCGTGCGGGCCGAACAGCCGCAGGTGCAGCTGGAGTTCTACCTGATATCCAGCGGCATTGGCGACGTGGTGCGCTCAACGCCTATCGCGCATGAGTTCACCGAGATCTGGGCGTCGGAATTCATCTACGGCGAAGACGGCGGCATTGCTTTTCCGCGCCGCATCGTCAGCTTCACGGACAAGACGCGCTACCTGTTCCACATTCAGAAAGGCATCATCGGCCGCGACTTTCGCAACAAGCCCTTCGAGGTCAACCGCAAGGTGCCCGAAGACCGGCTGCGCGTGCCGTTCGACCAGATGGTTTTCGTGGGCGACGGCTATACCGACATCCCGTGCTTTTCCCTGATCCGCCGCGCCGGCGGATTCGCATTCGGCGTCTGGGACCCCAAACATCGTGACAAGCGCAGCCGCGCCTGGGGCTTCATTGAAGAAGGGCGGGTGTCCAACCTGAACCAGGCCCGGTACGACGAGCAGGCTGAACTCTATCAATGGCTGGAAGAGGCCGTAACCAGCCTGGCCGGCCGCATCGCGCTCAAGTCGCGGGTGTACCGTGGCTGAGGCCGCCGACGCGACGGCGTACACGCCCTGGACCGAAGAAGACGCTCGCTACATCCGCCTGGCGCTTGAAGAAGCGCAGGCCGCTTACGACATCGGCGAGGTGCCGGTGGGCGCGCTGGTGGTGTCGGCCAAAGGCGAGATTCTGGGGCGCGGCTACAACCGCACCATCATCGATCACGACCCGACCGCGCATGCCGAAATCGTGGCGCTGCGCAATGCCGCGCGCCAGCTGGAAAACTATCGGCTGCCCGGCATCACTGTGTACGTCACGCTGGAGCCTTGCGTGATGTGCATCGGCGCCATGCTGCATGCGCGGCTCGCGCGCGTGGTGTTTGGCGCCTACGATCCCAAGACCGGCGCTTGCGGCAGCGTGCTGGACGTGGGCGCCGTGCCCAAACTCAATCATCACACTTCAGTCACTGGCGGCGTGCTGGCGGAACCTTGCGGCGATCTGCTGCGCCGGTTCTTCCGCGAACGCCGCGCCAAGGAATCCCTCGCATGAGCACCTCGAAAGCCGCCATGCCCGCTTCTGGCAAAGCCGCACCCCAAACGGCGGCAGCCAAGAAAGCCGCCGCGAAACCGGCCGCCGCTCCCACGGCGGCCGCCGCTGCCAAGGCGGGCATCAACAGCCATGATCATGTTCATGGCCAGGATTGCGGCGATGATTGCGGCCATAATCACAGCCACGATCACGCTTACACGCACGCCATGCCGGATGCGCGCGGCATCTATCTGATCTCGCCGTCGTCGGCGGTGCGCGAACCCGCCACGGTGGAACTGGCGTGCGAACGCTTGCAGCAGCAGGGGTTCAAGACCGCGCTGGACCGCACGGCCTTTGCCGAACACCAGCGTTTTGGCGGCACGGACGCGCAGCGTCTGGCCAGCCTGACGCGCGCCGCCAAGCAGAAGCTGCCCATCGTCATGGTGACGCGCGGCGGCTACGGCATGGGCCGGCTGCTGCACCAGATCGACTGGAAGGCTATGGCCGACAGCGGCAAGCGCTTCGTGGGCATGAGCGATTTCACGGCGTTCAACCTGGCGCTGCTGGCGCAGACCGGTGCGGTCAGCTACTCGGGCGCCACCGCCGTGGCCGACTTCGGCGGCAAGAAGGTCGACGATCTGACCGAAGCGCTGTTTGGCGAAGTCATGCGCGGCGAGTTGGAAATTCTTAGCTTTGAAACGCTGGACGCCGATCCCGTCGACGCGCGCGGCATCCTGTGGGGCGGCAACCTGGCGATGGTGACGTCGCTGCTGGGCACGCCGTATATGCCCAAGGTGCGCGGCGGCATCCTGTTCCTGGAAGATGTGGCCGAACACCCGTACCGCGTCGAGCGCATGCTGATCCAGCTGTGGCAGGCCGGCATCCTGGCCAAGCAGAAGGCCATCGTGCTGGGCCGCTTCACGGATTACAAACTGGCGCCGCACGACAAGGGCTACGACCTGCATGAAGTTGTGGCGTGGCTGCGCAAGACGGTAAAGGTGCCGGTCATCACCGGGCTGCCTTACGGTCACGTCGCCACCAAGGCCACGTTGCCGATCGGCCAGAAGGTGGGCATCGCCACCGAAAAGGGCCTGGCGCATCTGGTGCTGGACGAGCATCATCACTAAGCGCCGCCGACTCGCATCGGCGCGCGCGGGCCGGCACTGACCGGCATCGTTACGCATGACCGGCCTGCGGCATCCATGCCTGGCGGGCCGCGTTCGCGCATAGAAATAGGGGGCGCAGCCCCCATTTGCTACACTATCGGGTTTCCTCGCATGCGTCCTTGGACGCCTACAGACTCAAATACACCGTGATATCCACCGCCAATCTCACCATCCAGTTCGGTCCCAAACCCCTTTTCGAGAACGTCAGCGTCAAGTTCGGGGAAGGCAACCGGTACGGGCTGATCGGGGCCAATGGGTCCGGTAAGTCTACGTTCATGAAAATCATCGGCGGCGACCTCGAGCCGTCCGCCGGCAACGTGTCGCTGGAGCCGGGCGTGCGCCTGGGCAAGCTGCGCCAGGACCAGTTCGCGTTTGAAGACCTGCGCGTGCTGGACGTCGTCATGATGGGCCACACCGAGATGTGGAGCGCGATGTCCGAGCGCGATGCCATCTACGCCAACCCGGAAGCCACCGAAGACGACTACATGCGCGCGGCCGACCTTGAAGCCAAGTTCGCCGAATACGACGGCTACACGGCCGAAGCGCGCGCCGGTGAATTGCTGCTGGGCCTGGAAATCGCCGTGGACCAGCACAACCTGCCGATGCGCGAAGTGGCGCCGGGCTGGAAGCTGCGTGTGCTGCTGGCGCAGGCGCTGTTCTCGAATCCCGATGTTCTGCTGCTGGACGAACCCACCAACAACCTGGATATCAACACCATCCGCTGGTTGGAAAACGTGCTCAACAGCTACCAGAGCACGATGATCATCATCAGCCATGACCGCCACTTCCTGAACCAGGTGTGCACGCACATGGCCGACGTGGATTAC
>CAJYKY010000338.1 GCA_913775005.1 uncultured Achromobacter sp. | reverse complement strand
TCCCCCTGCCCCGAAAAGGACAGCGAGTTTTCAAGTTCTTCATCCGCGGCCACCATGTGGCGGCGCTCGCGGGCCAGTTTCTTTTCCGTGCGGGCCTGGGCATAACGCAGCCACCAGGCCGCCGCCCCATGCCTGCCGGCGGATCGCAACAGCCTTGCGGGCATCGCCACGCTGTCCAGCACTGCGTCTTCCCAGGACAGAATGGCTTCGACGTGGCCCGGGTCGCCCTGCCGACCGCAGCGGCCTTCCAGCTGGCGGTCGATGCGGGCCGATTCATGGCGCTCGGTCAAAATCACGTGCAGGCCGCCGGCCTCGCGCGCGGCGTCCGACAGCGGAATATCCGTGCCCCGGCCCGCCATGTTGGTGGCGATCATGATGCTGCCGATCTGCCCGGCCTGCGCAATCATATCGGCCTCGTCGGCGTCCTGTTTGGCGTTAAGCACCACGGCCGGCAAGCCCGCCTGCACCAGCACCTGGGCCACCTGTTCCGACGCCGCCACCGAGCGCGTGCCGATCAGCACAGGGACGCCCTTGGCGTGCAGCGCCCGCGTGCGCTCGCATACGGCGGCCCACTTTTCGTCCAACGTGGCATACACCGCGTCCGGCGCGTGGCGGCGGCGCGAGGCGCGGTGCGTGGGGATGCGCACCACCGGCAAGTCATAGACGCGGCCCAGCTCGGCGCGGATTTCCGCCGCCGTGCCGGTCATGCCCGACAGCAGCAGGTAGTGCTTGAAGAAGCGCTGATAGCTGATGCTCTTTAACGTGGAACGCGGCTCGGACAGCGCCAGCCCTTCCTTGTGCTCCAGCATCTGGTGTAAGCCCTGGCCCCACGACCGATCCGGCATGACGCGGCCGGTGAATTCATCCACCACCATGATCTTCTCGTCGCGGATGATGTATTGCTCGTCCAGCCGGTACAGATGCAGCACCGTCAACGCGCTTAGCACCAGCTCTTCGCGCCGAAACGGAATGCTCCAGGGCGCAGGCAGCGCGGCGCATTGCTCGCGCAGGTGTTCGCGGCCCAGCTCCGTCAGCGTCACGCGGCGCTCGCCACGCAGCAGGCGGTAATGCGCGGGCTGCATGGCGCCCGCCAGCTCCATCGCCTGGCGCGTGACGTCGGTGGTGTCGTCTTCCTGCACGCCCGAGATGATCAGCGGGGTGCGAGCTTCGTCGACCAGCACGCTGTCAGCCTCATCCACGATGGCGAAGCACAGCCCGCGCAGGTACAGCTGTGACAGCGCCCCCTGCTCGCCGCGCAGCCGTTCCAGCCGCAGCGCATCTTCGTCCTTGCCATCGTCCAGCACGATGAGGTCCCGCAGGTAATCGAAGACCAGCGTCTTGTTCGAGCAATAGACGATGTCTGCGCGATACGCCTCGCGGCGCGTCGGGATATCCATTTCCATGCTGACCCAGGCCACCGTCAGCCCCAGCGCCTCGTAAATGGGGCGCATGATCTGCGCGTCGCGCTCGACCAGGTAATCGTTGGTGGTGATCACATGCACAGGCAGCCCGGCCATGGCGACCGTGGCGGCGGGCAGCGTCGCGGTCAGGGTTTTGCCTTCACCCGTATTCATCTCGGCGACCATGCCTTGCAGCATCGCCCAGCCGCCCATCAGCTGCACATCGAAATGCGCCTTGCCCACCGTCAGCCGCCCCGCCTGCCGGATCAGCGCAAACGCGCGCGCGGCGCTAGCAAGTGTGATGCCGTTGCAGCGCAGGTCAAACGCCACCGCGTCGGCGCGTGCGCGGATGCCGGCCAGGTCGATATCGCCTAACGCTTCGGTTTCGCGGTGCACGCGGGCCACGATGCGGCGCGTGCGCGACAGCGGCTGCCGGCGCTTGCGCCCCAGCCAGCGCAAGGCCGCGGTGCCCCAGGCTTCCAGCTTGTTCGGATGCCGCTCGCTCTCCTTTTCGGGATAGAGCGGGTCCGGGTTCAGGGTGAAGGTGTGCATGATCAGCGTGGCGGCATGCGCCCGTCAAAACCGGAACTGGCGCAAGACCATCTGCCGCACGGCGTCATAGGCTTGCAGCGCCACCGGCCGGGGTTCGTGCGAAAACTTCACGTAGACGCGTGCGCCCAGATAGGCGCGCGGCGCGTCATCGGGCAGACGCAAGTCCATCACGAACAGGTTTTCCGACGACTTGGCCCGCCCTTCCTGCGACTTGCGCGGGTCAACGCCGATGCTGCCCCCGCCCTGCAAGCTCAGCGCCAGGCTGGGCAGTTCATCGGTGGCCGCCGGCACTTCGCGCGCGATCTGCGCCACGAATTCTTCGCCGCTGTCCTGCACCAGGCGCACGCGCACATCGTTCAACGACCGGTGTATGCGTTCCAGGCTGGACTGCGGCACCACCACGCGCACCGTCTCGGCGTCGGTCAGCACATAGCCCAGCAATTCGCCACGCTGCACGTAGCGCCCCGTCATGTCTTCGGGCTGCGCCGACACATAACGCCCTGCGTGCGGGCTGCGCACCTGTTGCGCCGCGACCTGCTCGGCGATGGCGCGGCGTTCGGTCTGCAAGCTGGTCCATTGATGGCGCATGATGGCCGCCTGCACCTGGTTCTGCGCATACGCCTGCACGTAGCGCGCCTGGTATTCGTCCACCTGCGCCGTCAGCATCGCGTCGCGCCGGATCAGTTCATCGTTTTCCAGCGTCAGCAGCGCCGCGCCCTGGCCCACGGGCGCATCGTCCACCGCCTGCCGCGCCCGCACAAACCCGGCCACCGGCGCGCGCACCTGGGCGCTGGGCGGGACCCAGACCACGCCTTCGGTATCCGTAGAGGACGGCATCGGCAGCGCGCCCACCAGCCCAACCACGCCGGCGATGCATAGCGCGCAGATGGCATACGACCGCAGGCGGTGTGCCTGGATCTGCGGGTCGGCATAGAACTGCCGCCCCAGCCGCCACAGCGGCATCACGATGGTGTTGAACAGCGCCCATAGTGCCAGCAACACGCCAAAAAAGAAAAACTGCCCGGCCATGATGAAGATGGCCAGGAACATGATGAACATGCGGTAGCAGAACGACAGCACCGCATAGCCCACGAACCACGCGCGTTCGCCGGGCGTGGCGCGCGGCGCTTCTACGCCGCGCAGCCCCAGCACGTAACGCTTGAACAGATAGCCCAGATAGCCGTTGGCGCGCTGACCCAGGTTGGGAATCTCGATGCCGTCGGACAGCACGTAATAGCCGTCGTAACGCAGCAGCGGGTTGCCATTCATGAACAGCGTCGACACGCCGCACAGGATGATGACGGTGTAGGCCAGCGAACGGCCCAGCCCCGGCTCCAGCTGCGTCCACGCAATCATCGCGACCGCCGCCAGGAACAGTTCGACCAAAATGCCGGCGCCGCCCACCAGCATGCGCCATCGCTTGTCCGCAAAGGCCGACGCCGCCGACGCGTCCACATAGGGAATGGGCACCAGCAGCAGGAACATCAGCCCAATCTCATGCACCTCGCCGCCGCGCGCCTTCACCGCGCAGGCGTGGCCGAGTTCATGAATGGCCTTCACCACCGGGTACACCAGCGCCATGGCCAGCACGTTGCCGGTCGAGAACACCTGATCCCAGATGTTGTGCGTCAGCGTCTGCCAGTGCATGGCGCCCAGCGCCGTGCCTGCCACCACCACGCCCAGCCACAGCAGCGCGCCCACCCACGTGAACAACCAGCGGTAGTACGGCAGTGCGCGCGTCAGCCAGCGGTCGGGGTCCACCAGCGGCATTTTCAATGCGCTGGGGTTGCCGATGTATTGCTTGATCTTCTGCATACGCTGGCGCTTGCGCCGTTCCACCAGGTCGCGCACGTCGGGCGCGCGGTCGGTTGTCAGCACGTCGGCGCGGTGCAGCTGCGCCATCAGTCGGATCACTTCATCCTGCGGCATGGCGTCGTCATCGAGCTGGCCGCAGGCGATCTCCCAGATTTCCTGCACGCTGCGCCGCCCGTCCATCAGACTGATCAGCAGATTGGCTTCGGGCGTGTAGCGGTGGAATTCGCCGTTACTTTGGTCTTGCATCACATACCAGACCTCACCGCGATAGACGTGGCGGTGGATATGGATGTGCGAACGCAGCCGCGGGCGCAGCGTGCTGACCCGGTGCCAGGAATTGCTATAGAGCGCGGTACCAGACATCTTCTGCTCGTCAGCCGAACCAGGCCCACCATTTCAGGCGGAGCCAATCAAAAAACCCGTGCGTCCAGATCCAGACGTAACGGCGCTCGTCGATATCGATGCGCCCCACGCCCTCCATGCCCGGCCGCAAGGACTGCGCCGCCTGCGGTTCCAGGCTGGCCTCCAGGCGGAACACGGTCTTGCCTTCCTGCACCTGCGCCAGC
>CAJYKY010000337.1 GCA_913775005.1 uncultured Achromobacter sp. | reverse complement strand
ACCTACCTGACCTTCGTGGACCCGAGTTCGGCGTTTTCGCTGGAACTGTCGATCCAGGTGGCAATGTTTGCGCTGATCGGCGGCCTGGGCACCGTGGCCGGTCCGATCGCCGGCACGTTCTTGGTGTTGCCGATTGCGGAACTGGCGCGCGGATGGCTGTCCAGCGTAGGCAACGGCATGCACGGCCTGATCTACGGCCTGATTCTGGTTGCCGTGGTGCTGACCATTCCGCGCGGCCTGGCCGGCGCGTTCGGCCCGGCCATCGAGCGCATGCTGGCGCGCTTGCCGTATCTGGGCACGCCGCGCAAGAAGCTGAAGCTGGCGGACGAATTGCGCATGCACAACGCCACGCGTTCGGAAGAACCGGTGCTCAAGGCCGACAAGTTGTTCAAGAGCTTTGGCGGCCTGCGCGCCACGAACGATGTGTCGCTGACGCTGAACCAGAACGAAATCCTGGGCATGATCGGACCCAACGGCGCGGGCAAGACCACCGTGTTCAACCTGTTGTCCGGCTTTCTGTCGCCCGACAAGGGCGGCATCACGATGCGGGACGCGAAAGGCAACTGGGTGACGTGCAAGACGCCCGACGAGTTCGCGCATCAAGGCCTGGGCCGCACGTTCCAGATCGCCAAGCCGTTCACGGGCCTGACGGTGTTGGAAAACATCATGCTGGGCGCATTCATTCACACGGCCAGCCGCGATGAAGCCGAGCAGATCGCGCTGAAGGTGGCCGAGCAGACGGACCTGGTCAAGTACCTGAACACCGAGGCGCGCAGCCTGACTGTCGGCGGCATGAAGCGGCTGGAGATCGCCCGCGCGCTGGCCATCAAGCCGCGCATCCTGCTGCTGGACGAAGTGATGGCGGGGCTGAACCCGACCGACATCGAAAAGTCCATCCAGATGATCCGGCGCATCCGCGATTCAGGCGTGTCAGTGCTGCTGATCGAACACATGATGCAAGCCACGATGGCGTTGTCTGACCGCATCATCGTCCTGAACGAAGGCGCCGTGCTGGTCAGCGGCGCGCCTAAGGACGTGGTCGAGAACCCCGCCGTCATCGAGGCTTATTTGGGCAAGGAGTACCAGGATGCTTAAGGTGTCGAATCTGTCGTCGGGCTATGGCAAGAGCCAGGTGCTCAACGGCCTGAACTTCGAGGTCAACGCCGGCGAAATCGTCACGCTGATCGGCGCCAACGGCGCGGGCAAGACCACGACGCTCAAGACGTTGTGCGGCGTCATTCCCACGATGCAGGGCAAGGTGGAGTTCGAAGGGCATGACCTCACCAACCGCAACCCGTACGACATCGTGGACGCGGGCATCACGATGATCCCCGAAGGCCGGCAGCTGTTTCCGCACTTCACCGTGAAAGACAACCTGTTGATGGGGTCTTACAAGCGTGCGGCACGCCCCATCGTGCAGAAGAAGCTGGACGAAGTGCTGGGCATCTTTCCGCGCGTGAAGGAACGACTGTCGCAATACGCGGGGTCGCTGTCGGGCGGTGAACAGCAGATGGTGGCGATTGCGCGCGGCATGATGGCCGACCCCAAGCTGCTGGTGTTCGACGAGCCTTCGCTGGGTTTGTCGCCGCTGCTGGTGCAGCAGATGTTCGACATCATCCGCAACGTGACCTCGCACGGCGTGACGGTGCTGCTGGTTGAGCAAAACGTGTTCCGCACGCTGCGCCTGGCTGATCGCGGCTATGTGCTGGAAAACGGCGCCATCGTGCGTACCGGCACCGGTGCGGAACTGCTCAGCGACCCTCACGTCAAGAAGGCCTATCTGGGCCATTGAACCCATCAGGATCTTTTCTTATGTCTCTACGCTGCACATTCATCGACCATGGCAAGGGCGGCGCGCCCGACTGCATGCACATCGCCCAACGCGACATGGACGCGCCCGCCGGCCGTCAGGTGCTGATCGAAGTGGCCTACGCCGGGGTCAACCGCCCCGACGTGCTGCAACGTTCGGGCTCGTATCCGCCTCCACCCGGTGCGTCGCCTTATCTGGGGCTGGAAGTGTCTGGCACCATCATCGCCGTCGGCCCCGAGGTCTCGGCCTGGAAGGTGGGCGACGCCGTGTGCGCGCTGACGCCGGGCGGCGGCTACGCGCAGTACTGCCTGGCCGATGAACGCCATTGCCTGCCGGTGCCGCGCGGCATGGACTTGCTGTCCGCTGCCGCCATCCCTGAAAACTACTTCACCGTCTGGACCAATGTGTTCGACCGCGCGCGCCTTGCGGCCGGTGAGACCTTTCTGGTGCACGGTGGATCCAGCGGCATCGGCCTGACCGCCATCCAGCTGGCGCGCGCGTTTGGCGCGCAGGTCTGGACCACAGTCGGCAACGCCGATAAGGCCAGCGCCTGCCTGAAGGCCGGCGCGCATCACGCGCTGCAATATCGCGACACCGACTTCGAGGCCGACATCCGCCAAGCCACGAACGGCGCGGGCGTGGATGTGATTCTGGACATGGTGGGCGGCGCCTACATCAACAAGAATCTCAAGCTATTGGCCGTGAATGGCCGGCTGGTGCAGATCGCTTTTCTGGAAGGCAGCAAGGTCGAGATCGACGCCCTGCCGATCATGACCAAGCGGCTGCAATTCACCGGATCCACGTTGCGCCCGCGCTCGGACGACGACAAGGGCGCCATCGCTCGCTCACTTGCCGAGAAGGTCGTGCCGCTGATGGAACAAGGCCAGTGCCTGCCGCTGATTCACGAGGTGTTTCCGCTGGCCGAGGCGGCGCGCGCACACGCCTTGATGGAAAGCAGCAAGCACATTGGCAAGATCATGCTGAAGGTGCAGGCATGAGCGGCCGCTTCCAAGGCCAGGTTGCGATAGTGACGGGCGCTGTGGGCGGCATCGGCTCGGCGATTGTGCAAGGCTTTCTGGCCGAAGGCGGCCGCGTGGGGCTGATCGATTTCAACGCGCAAGGCGGGCAGGCTTACGAAAAGGAATTGCGCAAGCGTGGCCTCGATGCCGTGTTCGTCCCCGCCGACGTGGCGCATTTCGACCAATGCCAGGCGGCGTACGAACGCATTACGTCGGCGCTGGGCGCGGCCACCA
>CAJYKY010000336.1 GCA_913775005.1 uncultured Achromobacter sp. | reverse complement strand
TGGACAGATGCGCAACCGCGTCGCCGGTGAATTCAAACACCTTACCCACGCCGACGCCCGCGCGGATGTCGGGCAGGGCCAGCAGATGCAGCACGATGTCTTTGGCCGTCACGCCCGGCGGCAGCGTTCCGGCAAGGTCGATGCGCAGCGAGGCCGGCAGCGTCAGGCGCACCGCGCCCGTGACAAAGGCGTTGGCCATGTCGGTGGTGCCCACGCCAAAGGCCACGCAACCTAGGGCACCGCTGTGCGGCGTGTGCGAATCGGTGCCGACCACGACCTGGCCGGGCAGCGCGTAGTGCTCGGCCATCATCGCGTGGGAGATGCCGGCGACGTTACCCGCCGCATCCTGAGCCGCTTCGAATTCGGTCAGCGTGCGGTGATGGCGCAATTGGTAGGCGTCGACAAAATCCCGTTGCGCCTGGACCATGGCGCGCACGTTCGGCACGATGCCCGCCTTTACGTGATTAGGGCTTTCATCGACGTAGGACGTATGGTCTTCGAACACCACGATGCGCGCCGTGTCCACCAGCGGCAAGGGGCGCGCAAAGCGCGCGTGCAACAGGTGCGCGGCCATGCCCGTGTAGTACTCGTGGATGAAGCGCCAGTCGGCACGGATAAAGACCCCTTCGCCCTGCTGCGCGTCGGCAGGAGTGACGGGGGTGGGCAGCAGATGGCGATGGATGATTTTTTCGAACAGGGTGCGGGGGGGAGCCGTGGCCGTCGGCGGCGAGGCAGTGGAAATGTCGCGCGTGGTGGCGCTCGTGGCCGCCGTAGGCGCGTCGTCTGGGCTGGCGTCGCCCGCACTGGCGGCGGCTGCGACGCCTTGCAAGTGCGTCTGGCCGAAGGCCAGCAAGCCGCCGGCGCGTACGATGGCGGCGGCCAGCGCGTCGCGGCCCGCCACGATTTCATCCACCGTGATCGCTTCGCCGCGTTGCAGGCGCGCGGCCAGGCTCAGGTCGGTGCTGGTGTACAGGCCGATGTTGTCAGCGTTCTGCCGATAGATACGCTCGAAGCTTTCCGCGATGACCAGCCTGACCCCCGCCGCCTTTTCCGCCATGGGGCTATGTTCACGCGATGAGCCCTTGCCATACCGCTTGCCCGCGACGACCACGTTGATGCCGGCACGCCGGATGGCATCGACGCCGATGGGCAGTCGCGCCTGCTCGCCCTCGCCTGCCCGCAGGCCGGTGTAGGGGTAGCGGCCCAGCTTGTCGTCAAAGTGCGTCAGGATCGGAACGGGCGTGATCTCGTCGGTGGAAATGTCATCACGCAGAGGGAAGATCGCACCCGCCCCCTCCCCCGCTGCGCTGGCGCCTTGCAACTGCGCGGCGATACAGGCGGGATCTTGTGACAGCCACAGCAGGCGCGGCGGCGCGTCCAGTACGTAAGCGGGCGCCGCCTTGCCGGCGGGTTCAACAACAGCAGTCATAGTCGTCCCATCGATCATTCATTCCATCAGCCAGCGATTGCGCTTCAACTCCATCACCCAGCAATCGCGCGTCAGCCGCCATCCCTGCTCTCATTCCGCCTTCACCGCCGCAGCCTTGACCAGCGCTTCGCTTTTGGTGATCTCGGCGTTCAGCGTCTGCACCGCCTGCTCGGTGGTGCCACCCTGCGCCACAAACCCCTGCGGCGTCAGCGTCTTCAGCACGGCCGGATCAGCCATGGTGCGCTGCGTGGCCGCTTGCAAGGTCTTCACGATATCTGCCGGCAGCTTGGCCGGGCCGATCAGCGCAATCCACGCGTCGTACGAATAGCCCTTCACGCCCGACGCATCCAGCGTCGGCACATCCGGCAATGCCGCCACGCGCTCGGGCGTGCTGACGGCCAGCGCGCGCAGCTTGCCCGCCTGCACCTGCGCCAGCACCGACGGCACGGCCAGGAACGCCACCTGGATCTGGCCGGACATCACATCCGTGATCAATGCGTTGCCGCCGCGGTACGGGATGTGCATCATGTCCACGCCCGCGCGGGCCTTGAGCAATTCGCCCGCCAGATGCAAGACGCTGCCGTTGCCCGACGACCCGTAGTTGATCTTGCCGGGCTGCGCGCGGGCGGCGGCCAGCAGGTCCTGGATGCTGCGGTACGGCGAAGACTCCGCCACCACCACGACCAGCGGGGTGGTGCCGATGACCGACACCGGCGTGATGTCCTTCACCGAGTCGTACGGCATGCTTTTGTAGAGGCTGGGATTGATGGCGTGGTTCGACGACACAATGGCCAGCGTGTAGCCATCGGGTTTGGCCGCGACCAGTTGGCGCGTGCCGGGGATGCCGGCGGCGCCCGCCAGGTTTTCCACAATCATCGGCTGGGCCAGGGTCTTGCCCAGATGTTCAGCGACGACCCGCGCGACGACGTCGGCCGTCGACCCGGGCGAGGTCGGCACGATGAGGCGGATGGGGTGATTGGGGTAGCCGGAAGCGTTGGCGAGCGGCGTGGTGGCTGAGGGTGCGGCGGCTGCGGTGACGCTTACAGCAGACGCGGCCACGGCCGCCGAGGCCAGCAGCCAGCCAGATAGCGCGAACCTACAGCTCGCCAGGATTCGAGAGGTGGGGGTCATGTTGTCTCCGTATCGTCGCAGCGGGGTCTGAACGCCCCGGCTTGGGCCGCGCCGCCTGTACACACACGGGGCGCGCTTTGACTATAAGGAGCGGCAAGAGATTGCCGAAGTGTCGTCTGAGCAAGCCCGCCATCTCGAATGGAGATGGCGGTTTGTGCGGGCCGCGTCAGGCCGCGCCGCGTCAGGCCGGGCCGCTTC
>CAJYKY010000335.1 GCA_913775005.1 uncultured Achromobacter sp. | reverse complement strand
CCAAACCCTTCAGCACCACCATGCCCGTCTCGGCAGACTGCACCCGCTGGCGGCGTTCGCGCGGGCGGGCAGATTCCGATTCGGAATCAATGGCCAGCGATGTTGACGGCGGTGCGGCTTTACTCATGGGTGATCTCGATCCTGCTGAGGGAAAGTCTGGGTGGAAGGAAGTCGCGGCCGAAATAATGCCTGAATTGGTGTGCGACGTAGTGTCCGACCCGCGCGGGCTGCGAGCGCGCCCAAGGTTAACCCTTCTTGAAAAATTACGCATTGCGTATATGATTTACGCAAAAGAAGGGATGCCATCAGGCTATCCCACAGGAGACATGCCAATGCGCACCTTGAAACACCACATCCTGGCCGGCCTTGCCGCCCTGCCCCTGCTGGCCTGTACCAGCGCCTTCGCCCAGCAAGCGCAGCCCGCCGCGTCAGCGGCGGCCTACCCGGCCAAGCCGGTCCGCTGGATCGTGCCCTACGCCGCTGGCGGTGGTTCGGACTTTCTGGCGCGCAGCATCGGCCAAGGGCTGACGGGCCGGCTGAACCAGCCCGTCGTCATCGAAAACAAGCCGGGCGGCAACACCGCCATCGCCGCGTCAGAAACCGCCCGCGCTCCGGCCGACGGCTACACCATGCTGTCGGCAGACAACGGCACGCTGGTGTTCAACCCCGCCCTGTACAAAAAACTGTCGTACGACCCCGCCAAGGATCTGGCGCCCGTCACGCTGATGGGCCGCTTCCCGATGATTCTTGTCGTCGGCCCGTCCATGAAGGTCAACACGGTGCAAGAATTCCTGGCCGAGGCCAAGTCCCGCAAAGACGGCCTGGACTACGGCTCGGCAGGCGCCGGCAGCCCGCACCATCTGGCAATGGAATTGTTGAAAGTGGAAAGTGGCCTGACCATGACGCACGTGCCGTATCGCGGCGCGTCCCCCGCGTTGGCAGACGTGGCCGGGGGCCAGATTCCCGCGATGATGGTCGACCTGGCCGCCGGCGCCGGCTTCATCAACGGCGGCAAGGTCCGCGCCTTGGCCGTCGCCAATCCGACGCGGCTGGCGCAATTGCCCAACGTACCCACCTTCGCTGAAATTGGCTTGAAGAACGTGGAAGCCGCCGCGCAAGTGGGCGTGGTGGTGCCGGCCGGCACGCCGCCTGCGGTGATCGATACGCTGAACAAGCAGGTCGTCGCCACCATCAACGACCCGGCCACGCGTCAACGGCTGATTGAATTCGGCATCGAGCCCGTCGGCAACACGCCCGCCCAGTACGCCGAGCTGCTGTCAGGCGAACGCGCCCGCTGGCAAAAGCTGATCACCGATCTGCACATCACGCTGGATTAAAGCCCCCGCTACACGAATGCAAGGCAGGAAACCATGAGCCAAACGCCCTCTTCCGCGCGCCCGTCGGGCTGTCCCATCGACCACGCGGCGCTTGCCGCGATGCAAAGCCCTACGGGCTGTCCGGTCAGCGCCCGCGCGGCCGAGTTCGACCCGTTTGGCGATGGCTATCAGCAAGATCCGCCCGAGTACGTGCGTTGGGCGCGTGACCAGGAACCCGTGTTCTACAGCCCCAAATTGGGCTACTGGGTGGTCACGCGCTACGACGACATCAAGGCAATCTTCCGCGACAACATCACCTTCAGCCCATCCATCGCGCTGGAAAAAATCACGCCCACCGGCCCCGAGGCCAACGCCGTGCTGGAGTCGTACGGCTACGCCATGAACCGCACGCTGGTGAACGAAGACGAACCCGCCCACATGCCGCGCCGCCGCGTGCTGATGGACCCGTTCACTCCCGAAGAGCTTAAACACCACGCACCCATGGTGCGCCGCCTGACGCGTGAATACGTCGACCGCTTCATCAACGATGGCCGCGCTGACCTCGTCGACCAGATGTTGTGGGAAGTGCCACTGACCGTCGCGCTGCATTTCCTGGGCGTGCCGGAAGAAGACATGGACCTGCTGCGGCAATACTCCATCGCGCACACCGTCAACACCTGGGGTCGCCCCAAACCCGAAGAACAAGTGGCCGTGGCGCACGCCGTGGGCAACTTCTGGCAGCTGGCCGGCAAGATCCTGGACAAGATGCGCCAGGACCCGTCCGGCCCCGGCTGGATGCAATACGGTTTGCGCAAACAACAGACGCATCCCGACGTCGTCACCGATTCGTACCTGCATTCGATGATGATGGCCGGCATCGTCGCCGCCCACGAAACCACCGCCAACGCGTCGGCCAACGCGATCAAACTGCTGCTGCAACATCCCGACGCCTGGCGCGAAATCTGTGAAGACCCCAACCTGATTCCCAACGCCGTCGAAGAATGCCTGCGCCACAACGGCTCCGTCGCCGCATGGCGGCGCCTGGCTACGCGCGACGTCGACATCGCTGGCGTACACATTCCGGCAGGTTCAAAACTGTTGATCGTGACGTCATCCGCGAACCACGACGAAGGCCAGTTTGCAGACGCCGACCTCTTCGACATCCGCCGCGAAAACGCCAGCGATCAGCTCACCTTCGGCTACGGATCGCATCAATGCATGGGCAAGAACCTTGCCCGCATGGAAATGCAGATCTTCCTGGAAGAACTCACGCGACGGCTGCCGCATATGAAGTTGTCGGAACAGGCGTTTACCTACGTGCCGAACACCTCGTTTCGCGGGCCGGAGCATTTGTGGGTGGAATGGGATCCCAGCCAAAATCCGGAATTGCTGGCGCCGGAACTGCTGGATGTGGAACACCCCGTGCGCATCGGCGAGCCGTCCTCGCACGCCATCACGCGGCCCGTCATCGTGCAAAGCGCCGAGCCGGCGGCGGACGGCATCGTGCGCCTGCGCCTGACCTCGCCCGATGGCAAACCCTTGCCGCGCTGGACGCCCGGCTCGCACATCGATGTGGAATGCGGCGAAACCGGCTTGTCGCGCCAATACTCCCTGTGCGGCGATCCAGCCGAGGCAGGCGTATTTGAAATCGCCGTATTGAATGAACGCGACGGGCGCGGCGGCTCTGCCTGGATGCACGCCAACGCCGTCGCCGGCGCGCGCCTGCGCATACGCGGCCCGCGCAACCACTTCCGCATGAACGAAGCGGCCGGCGCCGTCATCCTGATTGCAGGCGGCATCGGCATCACCCCCATCAGCGCCATGGCGCGCCGCGCCAAGGCACTGGGGCTGAACTACCAGCTGCACTACAGCGGCCGCTCACGCGCCTGCATGGCTATGATCGACGAGCTGACCGCGCTGCACGGCGACCGCCTGCACCTGCACATTAAAGACGAAGGCACACGCGCCGATTACGCCGCGCTACTGTCCACGCCCGCCGCCGACACGCAAGTCTATGCCTGCGGCCCGCAAGGGCTGCTGGACGCCCTGGCCGACCATTGCTCCGCATGGCCCCAAGACGCCCTGCGCGTCGAACACTTCCATTCCACGCTGGGGACGCTGGATCCGTCCAAGGAACAGCCCTTCGAGGTCGTACTGAAAGACTCCGGCATCGTCGTCCACGTGCCTGCCGATCAAACCCTGCTGACGGCCTTGCGCGGCGCGAATATCGACGTGCAAAGCGATTGCGAAGAAGGCCTTTGCGGGTCCTGCGAAGTGCGCGTGCTGGAAGGCCAGATCGACCACCGCGACGTAGTGCTGACGCGCGCGGAACGCGATGCGAATAACAAAATGATGGCGTGTTGTTCGCGTGCCTGCGGTGGCGGGAAGATCGTGTTGGAACTGTGATCGTGGCGTGAAGCTTTATGGCCTGAAGCTTGCGCAAGACGGCGGCGAAATCCATCCACCGCCGTCCTTTTTTTGCTTGGATACCATCCGTTCCAAATCGGATTGCTACGCTTTATCTAGTGCGCCGCCGGCAAGCGGTAGTCATACCGCCCTACCCTTGCCCGCGATCCACGCTCTGACGCCGTTCAACACCTAGTAAAAAAAGCGGTGTACATCCCCCCAGCAGGGAAATCACGCGGACGGCAAAACTGTAAGCCGCGTGATAGCTTGCCACTCGCGGGCGTCATCCCAGCCAGCAGCAGATGTATCGAAAGACTCGATCTGTGGGGAGCGGTTCATGGTGAAGAATCTGGCCATCTTCTTTGACGGTACGTGGAACGAACCCAACGACCGCACCAACGCCTACGAGCTCTATAAAGCCGCGCCCGAAACCAGCACACAAGAAACCTTGTACGTGGAAGGCGTCGGCACCCAAGGCCAAGGCCTATGGGCCGCCATCGACAAATTCCTGGGCGGCGCATTCGGCGCCGGCCTGTCCGCCAATATCCGCACCGGCTACCGCTGGCTGTGCCAACGCCAGGAACCCGGTGACCGTATTTTCTTATTCGGCTTCAGCCGAGGCGCCTACTCTGCGCGCAGCCTGGCCGGCATGGTCCGCAAATGCGGGCTATTAAAAAACCCCACGGAAGATAATGTCGCGGAAGCGTATGCGCTATATCGAGACGACTGCCTGCCGTCTTCGATCGACGCCATCTCCTTCCGCGCACAGTTCTCACGCGAAACCGATCTGCACTTTGTCGGCGTCTGGGACACCGTAGGCAGCCTTGGCATTCCCGTCGGCGGTATCTCGTTTCCGGGGTTCTCGAAGTTCTATAACTTCCACGACACTGAACTTAGCAACCATGTGCACAACGCGTATCACGCGATTGCCACGAACGAATACCGGGAGCCGTATTTTCCGACCTTGTGGACGCGACTGGCGACGTCGGAACCCCGGCCAGCAGACCGGCCGGTGGAACAGCGCTGGTTCGTGGGCGCGCATTCGGATATTGGGGGTGGGTATCGGGATGGAAGCTTGCAGACGCTGCCCGCAGCCTGGTTGCAAGAGAAGGCTAGGCAAGTGGGATTGGAAGCAGGAATCGCGCAACGCGTGTCAACGGATTATGAACAATGTAATCCGCATGACTCGTATAAAGAGTTCACCGAGAAGGTGCTGATTCATGTGAAGAAACGCCCCAGGATTTGGGATGGGGCGACGGTGCTGAATCTGACGGTGGATGAACGGATGCTGAAGCGGGTGGAGAGGAGCGAGGCGTTTTTGAAGGAGTATCCGGAGTTTCGGGAGGCATTGGGGAAATTGCCGGTGGGGGTGGGGTGAGGGCGCTTTTCCGGGTCAGACTTCCTCGCTCGACAAGAACTCGGGAGGAACGCGATCAGTCAGCCACACACCGTTCTCAGCCTGGAAAAAAGCCACCCCTTCATCATGCATGCGAGTCGCCGCGACACACAAAATGACCGGCGTGCCGTAGCGCTTACCTACCGCCAACGCAGTTTGCCGGTTATCGGAAAGATGAACATGCTGCCGCTGCCCAGGCTTCAGCCCTTCCCGCAGGATGGAATCTAAAAACCGCGTCGCCGTGCCGTGGTACAGCGTGGCCGGTGGCGCTTTGCGCGTATGACTGATCGACACGGTACTTGTCGTGTGCCCTTGAGCAGCGCGGATACGCTTGCCATCCTCGGAAATTGTGAAGCGTTGCTTGTCGCTGCCTTGGACAATGGAGCGAACCAGCGCTTCGTCCAAGGATTGACCCGCCTGTTGAGCGCAATTCACCAGCGCATTAATATCCGCCCAGCCTTCGGCATCAAGCTCCAATCCAATCGACTCTGGCTTGTGACGAAGCACATAGCTTAGAAACTTACTTGTTTCGATATTTTTGTTTTTCATAGATTGCTAAAAAACCAACTAACTTTTAATTCAATCATTCCACCACAACAGATTCGCGCCGTTTACGGCCCCAAGACGATCCGTGTCTATCAAGCTTTTTCGGATGTTATTGCAGATCGCGCCTTATCGCACGGCACCTTTGTGTCGCCTCCGTTCAAGGTGGAGCGAATGACGTGGATCAAGCACTGATGTGACGCCGTTGGCCCATGAGATCCACACGCTGGTGGAGCGTTCTCAATTTGATGAAGCGACGAGCAGGCTGCCCGTTGAACTGCCGTACGAATAATTGTGGGCACTGGGCGAACGTCCGGCCAGCCCAGCCCCCCCCTCACTGACGCGGAATCTTCGCCTCTTCAATCAGCTTCTGCCATTGCGCATCGCTCTTCGCGACGAACTCCCCGAACTCATTAGGCGACGTCGCCGGGCTTACCTTGACGCCCAGTTCCTTGAATCGCGCCTGGATTTCCGGTTTGGCCATGACCCGGCTGAAGGCCGCGTTCAGGGTTTGCACGATGGGTTCCGGCGTCTTGGCGGGTGCGAAGATTCCCGTCCAGAAGTAATAGTCCATCCCCTTGAGTTCCGGCGTTTCGCCTGCCGAGGCCAGGTCGGGGCTGCCGATGTCTCGGTCGTGGCTCATGACGCCTACGCCGGTCACGCGGCCGCTTTTGATTAATTCCAGCAAGGCGGGCAGGCCGGATACGGCGATGTCTACGGTGCCGCCGATGACGTCGGTGGCGATTTTTGAGGCGCTGGCGTAGGGGATGAAGGTGATGTCGGTGCCGGTGGTGAGCTTGAAGCTTTCCATGGCGATGGCCGGTAGCGATCCGACGCCGGTGGCGCCGTAGGTGAGCTTGCCGGGGTTGGCCTTGGCCCGCGCGATCAGGTCGCCGAAGGATTTGATGCCCAGGTTCGGGTTGGCCACCACCGCGACGCCGCTTGTACCCAGCGGGGCGACGGCGCTCAGGTCGCGGTAGGTGTATTTGGCTGAGGACTGCAAGATCGGGGCGATGACTACATCGGACACGATCCCCATCAACACCGTGTAGCCGTCGGGCTTGGCGTTGACGGCACGGGTGACGCCGATGATGCCGCCCGCGCCCGCGACGT
>CAJYKY010000334.1 GCA_913775005.1 uncultured Achromobacter sp. | reverse complement strand
CACGAAAAGCTGGGCAAGCTGCCGTTCGAACAACTGTTTGAACCCGCGATTGAAATTGCCGAGCGCGGCTATGCCGTGCCGCCGGTCGTGGCGCACAAGTGGAATGCCGCTGCGCAGGAACTGAAGTCGCAGCCGGGCTATGCAGAGGCGTTCATGCCCGAGGGCCGCGCGCCCAAGGTCGGAGAACACTTCCGTTTCCCGGACGCCGCCAACACGCTGCGCCGCATCGCAGAATCCAAGGGCCGCGACTTCTATGAAGGCGAGCTGGCTGAGCGCATCGCCGCCTTCAGCAAAGAGTGCGGCGGCGCGATGACGCTGGAAGACCTGCGCAACTACCGCCCGGATTGGGTCAAGCCGATCTCCAAGTCCTATCGCGGCTACGAGCTGCACGAGATTCCGCCGAACGGGCAGGGCATTGCCGCGCTGATCGCGCTGGGCATCGTGGAACGTTTCGACATGTCCGACATCCCGGTGGATTCGGTGCAATCGCAACACATCCAGATCGAAGCGATGAAGCTGGCCTTCGCTGACCTGTACAAGTACGTGGCCGACCCGCGCGCCATGCAGGTGACGCCCGAGCAGATGCTGTCGGACGCGTACCTGGACAGCCGCGCCAAGCTGATCCGCCTGGACCAGGCCACGCATTTCGAAGCGGGCCGCCCGCATGCCGGCGGCACCATCTACCTGACCGCCGCCGACGAAAACGGCATGATGATTTCGTTCATCCAGTCCAACTACATGGGCTTCGGATCGGGCGTGGTGGTGCCGGGCACCGGCATCAGCATGCAGAACCGGGGCGTGGGCTTCTCGATGGATCCGAAGTCGGCCAACGTGGTGGAAGGCGGCAAGCGCCCGTTCCACACCATCATCCCGGGCTTCCTCACGCGCGGCGGCAAGCCGGTGATGAGCGTTGGCGTGATGGGCGGCGACATGCAGCCGCAAGGCCACATGCAGACGGTTGTCCGCATGATCGATTACCACCAGAACCCGCAGGCCGCCTGCTGCGCCCCGCGCTGGAAGGTCAACCGCGACTTCACGCTGGATATCGAGACCAACATGAAGGCTACTACCATTGCGGGCCTGAAAGACCTCGGGCATGCTTTGAAATCTGTTGACGATCCGTACATGGACTTCGGCGCTGGCCAGTTCATCTGGCGCATGTCCGAAAACGACAACGAGCTGGGCTACGTGGCCGCCAGCGACAGCCGTCGCGACGGCCAGGCCGTCGGGTTCTGACCCGGCTGATCCGCCCGGTTTACCGATACGCACTGCAAGCAACAAGGGGAAAAAACACAATGAAACGCTTGACCTTGACCCTCGGCGCCAGCCTGCTGGCGCTGACTGCGGGCGCCTCGTGCGCCCAGAACATCCGCATCGGCCTTCAGGAAGATCCGGACGTGCTGGACCCGCATCGCGCCCGCACCTATGTGGGCCGCATCGTGTTCACGTCGCTGTGCGACAAGCTGGTGGACATCGATCCCAAGCTGCATTTCGTGCCGCAACTGGCCACCTCGTGGTCATTCAGCGACGACAACAAGGTGCTGACCTTCAAGCTGCGCGAAGACGCGCTGTTCCATGACGGCTCGAAGTTCGACGCCGCGGCCGCCAAGGCCAACCTGGAACGCGCGATGTCGCTGCCCGACAGCCTGCGCAAGGGTGAACTGGCGTCGGTGGAAAAGGTCGATGCGCCGGACGCGACGACGTTGGTGCTGACCTTGAAAAAGCCGGACGCCACCTTGCTGGCCCAGCTGTCTGACCGCGCCGGCATGATGCTGTCGCCCAAGACCTTCACGGACGCCGACGTGGCTGCCGTGGGCCGCAAGCCCGTGTGCTCGGGTCCGTACAAGTTTGTCGAACGCATCCAGAACGACCGCATCGTGCTGGAAAAATTCGACCAGTACTACGACGCAAAGGACTACGCGTTCAAGCGCGTGACCTTCCTGCCGATTCCCGACACCACCGTGCGCCTGTCGAACTTGCGCGCAGGCGATCTGGACATGCTTGAACGCCTGAACCCGTCCGATGCGCCCCAGGTCAAGAACGATGCCAGCCTGACGTTCGCGCCGGTCGCGGGCCTGGGCTTTCAGCAGTTCATGTTCAACGTGGCCAACGGCAAACGCGCCGAAGACAACCCGTTCAAGAACAAGCTGGTGCGCCAGGCGTTCCAGTACGCCATTGACCGCAACGCCATCAACGAGGTGGCAGGCGGCGGCATCTTCGAACCCGCGCAGCAGCCGTTCCCGCCGGCAAGCCCCTATCACAGCGACAAGTTCCCCGTCACCAAGCGTGATGTGGCCAAGTCCAAGGCGCTGCTGAAGGAAGCGGGCTTTGACCGTGTGAAGGCCGAACTCGTGTTCGGCAACAACACCACGACGTCGTCGGTGGCGGAAATTGTGCAGGCGATGGCGTCCGAAGCTGGCTTTGATCTGTCCTTGCGTCCCACCGAATACGCCGCCTTGCAAAAGGAATCGGCGGGCGGCAACTTCCAGGTCGTGATGCTGGGCTGGTCGGGCCGCGTGGACCCGGACGGCAACATCCATTCTTTCGTCAGCTGCAAGGGTGCGCTGAACGATGGCCATTACTGCAATCCGGAAGTGGACAAGCTGCTGAACGAAGCCCGCACCGTGCCGGATGAAACCCGCCGCAAGGCCCTCTACGACCAGGCGCAGACCATCATCCAGGACGAGCTGCCGGGCGTGTACAACTATTACCAGCCCTGGCCGTTCGCGATGGGCAAGAAGGTGAAGGGCTTTACGCCGTATCCTGATGGCATGATCCGCCTGAAGGGTGTGACGTTCGCGCAGAAGTAATGACGCGGCGCGGCAACCTTCCAAGGTGGCCGCGCTCCGTTGAATGCCGCGACGCATTCAATGATTCTTTGCGGCGGCCGTGCGCCAGGTGATGTTGGCCTGACGCCGTCCGCCGTTCCTGTTCTACGGTTTTTCCCACATGCTCAAACTCATCTTGCGCCGCGTGATCGTCGCGATACCGACACTGATACTGGTGTCGATGATCGTGTTCATGCTGCAAAAAATCCTGCCCGGTGACCCGGTGCTGACCTTGGCCGGTGAAGAGCGCGACCCGGCCGTGCTGGATTACCTGCGCGACAAATACCGCCTGAACGACCCCTTGCCGATGCAGTACGCGGCCTGGGCCGGGCAGGTCCTGCAAGGCGACCTGGGCAAGTCCCTGCGCACCGACGTGCCCGTCACGACGCTGATCGCGCAAAAGCTGCCCGTGACCTTGCAACTGGCCGCCATGGCCATGTTCTTTGCGCTGTTGATCGGCATCCCGATGGGGATCATCGCAGCGGTGCGCAAGGGCAAACCGATTGAAATGGGCGCCAACATAGCGGCCCTATCCGGCATGTCGATCCCGAACTTCTGGCTGGGGATCATCCTGATCATGGTGGTGTCGGTGCAGTGGAAGCTGCTGCCGGCGTCGGGGTATGTGTCGCCGTCTGAAGATTTCTGGCTGTCGATCAAGACGATGCTGATGCCGTCGCTGGTGCTGTCCACGGCGATTGCGGCGTATCTGATGCGCCACACGCGTTCGTCGATGCTGGAGGCCTTGTCCGCCGACTACGTGCGGACCGCGCGCGCCAAGGGTGTGTCGCCGCGCCGCGTGGTCTTGCGCCATGCGCTGCGCAACGCGCTGATGCCGATTGTGACGCTGGTGACCTTGCTGTTTGGCGAACTCTTGGCCGGCGCCGTGCTGACCGAGCAGGTCTTCACGATTCCGGGTTTTGGCAAGCTGGTGGTGGACGCGGTGTTCACGCGTGATTACGCGGTGGTGCAGGGCGTGGTGCTCTGCGTGGCGGTGGGTTTCATTCTGATGAACCTGCTGGCCGACATTCTGTACATCCTGGTCAACCCCCGTCTGAG
>CAJYKY010000333.1 GCA_913775005.1 uncultured Achromobacter sp. | reverse complement strand
GCTGTTCGATCATCTGGCGGCGCAGGTGCCGCTCGGCCGCCTGGGCGAGCCGCAAGAGATTGGCAAGGCGGTGGCGTTTCTTGCCTCCGATGCGGCCAGCTTCGTCAACGGCATCGAACTGTTTGTGGACGGTGGCATGGCGCAGGTTTGAGCGCGTCTGGACGCATTGCGCTTCCGATACCGAAACTTCCCGCATGAAATCCCAGGAAATTCCAGCAATGAAACACGACATTCACGACGCCGTCGATGTGGCTCAACGTTTGATTGACGCACATTTTTCGATATGGAATGACGCCGATTCAAAGTCCCGCGAATTGAGGTTTGACGAGGTCTACACATCTGATTTCTTCGTGGCCGATAAGAGCGGCATCGCTTCAGGACACGCGGAGGTAAATCGCCTGATCGATCAAGTGCAACAAGGCCATGCGGGATTTCAATTTACGCCAGCTCCAATCTCTTGGAACCACGGTGTCGGCCGCGTCGTCTGGGGCTACGGTCCGCGCAGTAATCCGGATCAAGTGCGCGGCGAGGATATTTTCACGATCAAAGACGGCAAGCTAGCGAGCGCCCATGTCTTCCTGGATCGTCCGTAAGAGGGAGGCCGAAAAATGAAATTACTGAACTCTTACCCCCATCTTTCCGGCGCCTATGGTGCGCAATTCCCCGATCATGGCCGGTCTCCCGGCGACCATGACAAAGACCTTCCTACTGCGGTTGTCGTTGCTGCCTATTATCGCGTGCACCCTCAAGACCGGCAGGCTTTTATCGACGCAGTCATCCCCGACGTACTGGCGGCCAGAAAGATGCCCGGTTGCGTTTACTACGCTTTCGCCGCGGATTTGACGGACCCTAATCTCTTTCATCTCGTGGAGGGCTGGGCCGATGAGGATGCCTACGAGCGACACGAACAGGCACCTTCGTTCCTTGCCGCGCTTGAGTACGTCGTCAAGCATGTCCGAATTCTGGATCGCCAGGGGATCCGGTACGAAATTGAACGGCAGATCATCGATGACCCAAGGGGCAAGGTGGCTGCAACGTAAGGCGGGCAAGCAGACAACAGCCCTCCCAGCAATTTCTTTCGAGATGCCACAATGATTTTAGAAATCGGCAGTGCGAGTTCTGCCCCAGTCGTTTCGCGGGTCGAGCCGCCGTCCACCCCTTCCACTACACAAGTCAACGAAGTCGGCGCAGCAGCGGAGTCGGAAACGAGTACTGACGCTTCGGCGGCTGATACGTCGGATGTGCAACAGAGTCAGGATTCCGATCCCGCCAAGAATGGAGGGGATACGCTTGAGTCCCTTCGCGAGCAAATCGCTCAACTGGAAAAGCAGCTTGCCGAAGCGCTGGAGCAGTTGCGCGATGTGCAGACCGCCACGATGGATGAAAAACAAAAGGCTGCACTGTCGGCCGCCCTTCAGGTAAAGGTGGCGGTGTTGAACTCGTCTTTGATGTCCATGATGATGAAGTTGGCAGAGGCCATTGCCAATGAAAACGGCAAAAGTTTTGAAAAGGCAGTGGCTCTGGACGCATCTCGCTCGGCGGGGTGATGTCGTGGCGCCCGCCGGCTTGAGCAGCCATGGCCGACCGAACGATCTGTGTCGGCTAATGGCGCTTTGCGTCACCGTCAAAAGTCATACAACCGCGCAGCGTTATCAACCAGGATCGCCTGCTTCTCTGACTCGCTCACCCACGCGCAGAAGGCCGAGAGTTGTTCGCCGTCATCGATAGGATGCAGCGGTTCGCTGCGATCACGCGTGCGCGCCACGCCGGGCCAGGCGCCAGAGTGTGGCCAGTCGGTGCCCCACAGCATGCGGTCAAAACGCGTATCGATCAGGGCGCGTGCGATCTCGCGTGCCTCGATGGGCGGGCGGCCGTCCTGCCAGACGGTCAGGCGATACGGTGCTGAGAGCTTCACGTACACATTGCCTGTCGCCACGATCCCCAGCAGTGCATCAAAGCCGGGCTGGCCGGTGCCGGCCACGGCGCTTGCCAGTGCGAAATGATCAATGACGACGGGCACGGGGCAGTCGCGCAGCGCGGGTGCAAGCGCGGTCACGACGGGCAGCGTGGTGTAGATCTGCACGTGCCAGCCCAGGTCGGCCACCTGCTCGGCGGTGCGCGCCAGCGCATCGCGCGCGATGGCCGGATCTTGCTGGCCGAACGATTGCAGGTTGACGCGGGCACCCCTGACGCCCGCCGCATGCAGCGCACGCAAGCCGTCGCGCGAGAGATCGGGCGCCAGTACCGCGACGCCGCGCGACGCATGGCCCGCCGCATTCAGCGTGGCGAGGGCATCGGTCATGCAGCGGTTGTCGGTGCCTTGCGGACTGGCCTGCACGACCACCGCGCGGTCAACGCCAAGCGCCGCGTGTAGCGCGAGCAGATCATCGGTCGAGGCGAGCCCCGGCATGAACACGCGGTTCTCGGCAAGCGGATAGCGGTCGAACGGACCGAAGATGTGTACGTGACAATCGCAGGTGCCGGGCGGAATCGTGCCGCTGACCGGGCGGTGATGAACGCCCAGCACGGTGCGCGGGTCGTCGGAAATAGAGGCGGGCTGGGGACGGCTCATGGAATGCTCAGAAGGGTGAGTGTCGGGAAGCGCAGGCAGGCGGCCGCGCTCAGGGATTCTGCTTGATGCCGGCGGTCTGGATCAGCCGCACCCATTTATCGCGATCGGCTTGGTAGTAGCGAGTGAAGGCCGCCGGGCTGTCGTCCGACAGCGCGTACCCTTGCGCCTCCAGCTTCTCGCGCACATCCGGCAAGCGCAGCACGCGCCGCACTTCCGCGTTCAGCGCGTTGACGACGTCGGGTGGCGTGGCGGCCGGTGCAAGCAGGCCAAGCCAGGTCGCGACCTCGTAGTCCTTAAGGCCCGCTTCGGCCGTGGTGGGCAACTGCGGCGCGAAGCTGACGCGCGCTTTGCTTGTCACGGCCAGGGCGCGCAGACGCTGGTCCTTCATATAAGGCAGCGCCGTCGACGCGTTGGCGAACATGAAGGGCAAGCGGCCTGCCAGCATTTCCGTGATGCAAGCTTGTTCGCCCGCAAACGGGATGCTGTGCAACTCGATGCCCGCCGTTTGGGCGAACAGCACGGCCGCCATGTAGGGCGACGTGCCGATGCCTCCCGAGCAGAAATCGATTTCGCCCGGCGCAGCCTTGGCCTGCGCAATGAGTTCTTGTACGGAGTTCGCGCGCAGCTTGGGGCCGGCCAGCAGCACTTGCGGCGCGCTGCCCACCAAGGCTACGCCGGTGAAGTCCTTGAGGGGATCGAACGTCGTGACGTTTTGCAGCGTGGGCGCGACTGCAACCGTCGTCTGGCTGGCGAGCAGCAGGGTGTTGCCGTCGGGCCGCGCGCGGGCGACATAGGCGGCCGCGATCATGGACGCGGCGCCGTTCTTGTTTTCGACCATCACCGCGCGCCCGCCCACTTGCATATGCTGCGCCACGATGCGGGCCACCGTGTCGGGCGCGCCGCCCGGCGGGGCGCCGACAACGATCCGGATCGTGCCACCCGCCGACGTGTTGGCCAATGCGGCGCCACCAGCAACCAGCAACGCGCTGCCGAGCAGCGGTGCGAGCAGTCTGGCCAGCAGCCTGCGTGGGGGTATGGCGGGTGTCGTTTGCATCGCTGTCTCCTCGCGATATTGCCGTGCGCCGCATCGAAACCGCGCCGGCTGTTGTGATGTGCAGCCAGTGTCCGGCATGGGGATTGATATGGTCAAATATATAAATTGATTCATTTCATACATGTTTATGTATGAACATCGAGGGCCGCATGAATAAACGCGAGATGGCGCTGTTTGAAGCCGTGGCACGCACCGGGTCTGTGACATTGGCCGCTGCCGCCACCGGCATGTCGCAGCCTGCCGCGAGCGCCATGCTGAAGTCGTTGGAAGACAAGCTCGGCTTCGCGTTGTTCAACCGCGAGAAGCGCCGCTTGGCGTTGACCGCCGAAGCGCGCTTGCTGCTGCCGGAGATCGTCCATGCGCTAGCGGCGATGGACAACGCCGAACGGATGGCGGCCAGCATGCGGGGCGGTGCGCATGCGCGGCTGGACGTGGGCGCGGTCGCGGCGGTGGGCGCGAGCATTCTGCCCGGCGCGATGGCCTGGTTGCAGGCGCACGAGCCTGGCGTGCGCGTCAGCGTGCGTACTGACATGACGCTTGGCGTGGCAGGGCTGGCGGCCGATCAGCGCATCGATATCGGCATCGTGATCGGCTCGGCCGCGCTGCCAAACGTAGGCCAGCGCACGCTGGCGCGGCTGAGCTTGCAGGCCGTGATGCCGGCGGGCCACGCGCTGGCGCGTCGTGACCGCCTCGCGTTAACCGACCTCGTGGACATTCCCTACATCTCGCTCAGCCGTCACTTGCAGGTCGGGGCGCTGACGGCGCGGCAGTTCGAGCAGGAGCGCTTGCCGTTTCTGCCGGTGATCGAGGTGAACCAGTACTCGGCCGCCTGCGCCTTTGCGGAGCGCGGCCTGGGCGTGGCCATCCTCGATAGCATGAGCGGCTTGTATGCGCGGCGTCATGGCCTCAGTGTCGTGCCCGTCGATGTGGAAGGCGGTCTTGATCTTGCGATCGTATGGCCGCTGAATCGCGGCCTGGGGCGCGTGGCACGGCAACTTGAGTCCGGCTTGATGCATGAGCTGACGCACACGTCCGAATAGGCGATCAAGCTCGCACGCAAAACCTGGAGCCGCCTGTCGCCAGCAAATTAGGGTTATCAGGGATTCTTTATGCTTAAACTTTTGTGAAGAATAAGCGCCGGGGACCTGCCCCCATAGGAGAATCGCATGCGGTTGCGTAGACGTTGTCTGGCCATGATGATGCTGGCGTTGACTGGCTGGGCGACGGGCAGTCATGCGCAAACGCCACCGCAGGCCTGGCCCGTCAAGCCTGTGCGACTGGTCGTGGGGCTGGCGCCCGGGGGGCTCGTCGACGTGCTGGCGCGCACCGTGCAGCCGCACTTGGCCGAGGGCTTGAAGCAGACCGTTATCGTAGAAAATCGCGGCGGTGCGGGCGGCAATCTGGCAGGCGCCGAGGTGGTGCGCAACGGTAAAGACAACCACACCTTCCTGCTCAATCCATCAACGACCGAATCGGTCAATCCCCTGATGTTCGCCAGCATGCCGTTCGATCCGCAGCGGGACCTGCGGCCGGTTGCCTTGCTGGCCAACAGCCAGTTGTTCCTGTTTGTGCGGTCTACGCTTGGCGTCAATACGCTTGAAGAGTTCATTGAATACGCGCGCAAGCAGCCCGCTCCGCTCAATTACGGTTCGGCCGGTAATGGCACGACGCCGCATCTGGCCGGCGAGCTGCTCAAGCAGGCGACTGGCATGCAGGCTACGCATGCGCCGTATCGCGGCGTAGCGCCGGCGATACAAGACTTGGCAGCGGGCCAGATCGATTTCGCGTTTGGGCCCGCCACGGTCTTTCCGATGGTGCAAGCGGGCAAGTTGAAGGTGCTGGCGGTGGCAAGCCGGCAACGCGCTGCCGTCGCGCCCGACATTCGAACGCTTTCTGAGGCCGGCTTCGACGGTGTGTTCGCGGACAGCCTGTTCGGCGTGTATGCCGCTGCTGACACCCGCGATGATGTCGTCAATCAGATGAACGCCGAGATCAACAAAGTGCTTGCGCGGCCCGAGATCAAGGCGCGCTTTCTGGATGCGGGCGCCGAGGCGCTGCCGATAAGCGTGGCTGACTACACCGCGCGCGTGCAGGACGAAAAGAAATTGTTCGCCCCGTTGATCAAATCGTTGGGGCTGAAGGAACAGTAATTTGCTGCTGCGGCCGCCTGATCGCGCGTGTCAAAAAAAACGGCCTGCCGAAGTATCCGGCAGGCCGTTTTCAATTGCAGAGAGAACGCGTCAGAACCGGCCCCGCAGCGTCAGCAGAACGCTGCGCGGCGCGCCATAGTTATTGCGGTTTTCCAGATAGCCCGGGTACTCGTAATAGACCTTGTCGAACAGGTTGTTCACGTTGACTGCGGCCGTCCAACGCGGCGTCAGGTCGTAAGCGACGCGCGCGTTCCAGACGCTGTAGGACGCGCGACGCACATTTGAAATCGTGTTGGTCAGCGCGCTCTGCCAATTGACGCCAGCGCCCAGGCTCAGACGATTCAGCTCGCCCGGCAGGCGGTATTCGCTCCAGACGCGCAGCATGTGCCGCGGCGTTTCCTCGCTGAAGGTCTGACCTTCACGCTCGGGGTCGCTCAGATACTTGTTGCTGTTGAACGTATACCCCGCGGCGACTTGCAGGCCCGGCGCAAGTTCGCCGCTGATCTCGGTCTCGAAGCCCTGGCTGCGCACCTTGCCCGCCGCCCGCGAGCAATAGCCGCCGTTGCAAACCGGCCCGGCCTCATAATCCTCCACCGCGCGATTCTTCTGGTCGATGCGGTAAACGGCGAACGACGTGTTCAGCCTGCCGTCCATCAAATCCCCCTTGATGCCCACTTCATAGTTGGCGCCCACGATGGGTTTGAGGATGCTGCCGTCCAACGTGGTGGCGGTCTGCGGTTCGAAGATGTCGGCATAGCTGGCGTAGGCCGACCACTGCGGCGTCAAGGCGTACACCAGTCCCAGGAACGGCGTGAACTCAGCGCTGGCCTTGCTGGTGCTGACGTCGCTCCACGTCGCCGCCTGCGTCGTGTAGCGGCTTTCCACCCAGCTGAATCTCCCGCCGCTGACCAGCGTCAGGTCGTCCGTCAGGCTGCTACGCAACTGCGCATAGATGCCTTTCTGCACATGCGGGTCATAGCGGGAGAGCCGTTGCGAATCCGGAAAGCTGTCGGGCTTGGGCACATGCGGATCCGGATGGAAAACATCCAACGGCAAGTAGTTGGACGCGTACTCGATCCGATCGGTGGATTTCAGGCGCGACATGCTCACGCCCACCGTCAAGTCCTGCGCCATGCCCCACGTCGTGAAGCGTCCGTTCACATTGGCGTCAAAGCCCATGTGCTTTGCGGACTTGTCGTAGTTCCAGGCATTGCGCATCGGCCCCATCAACGTCACGGGGTCTACCGCGCCCGTCGCGTCCAGCGCCGATGTCAGGCTGCTTTCCTTCACGTAGGTGGCGGCGATGTTCAGGCGCCAGTCGCTGTTGAATCGATGCGTCAGGTCGGCAAACAACTGGGTTTCGTCACGGTCCCACTGATTCCAGTCTGCGCCCAGAAAGGTCGAACGCTTCAAGCCCAGCGAGCGGCCATCGCTGTAGCGCGGCAGCCCGCCAAAGAAGGGCGTGGATCGCACGCGCGACACCAGCACGCCGGCGCCCACCGTTGTGCGTGGCGACACGTCGTAGTCCACCGCGAAGTACAGGTTGGTATTGCGCTCTTTCACCACGTCGATGAACGAACCCTTTGTGTCGTAGTCCAGCACCGCACGCGCCCGCAAGCTGCCGTCGGCGTTCAGCGCGCCGCCGGCATCCAGCATGCCGCCCACGTGGTCCCACGAACCGGCGCGCGCTTCCATCAGCACCTGCGTGTCGGCGGTGGGGCGCTTGCGTACCAGGTTGACGGACCCGCCCGGCTGGCCCGCGCCTTCCATCAAGCCTTGCGCACCGCGCAGCACCTCGACGCGGTCCAGATAGGCCGTGCTGCCCGTGAAACTGTTGCCTACTGCATAGAAGCTGCGCGACAGCGGCACGCCGTCGTACTGGATGTTCGTGATCTTGAAACCGCGCGAGTAAAAATTGCGGCCGCCGTCGGCCACTTCGCTGATCGTCACGCCCGTCGTGTTCTCCAGCACCTCGCTGATGGTCGACAAGTTCTGGTCGTCCATGCGCCGGCGTGTGATCACCGTGACGGACTGCGGAATGTCCTTGAGCGCCTGCTCCGTCTTGCCGATGGTCGCCCCGCCGGCCGTGTAGGAGTTCGAGCCCTCGGTGGTCGCATTGAAGACACCCGTCACCAGCACCGGCGCCAGCGTGCTGGCACCAGTCTGCGGCTCGGCCTCGATGCGGATGCCGCCATCCACGTTGACGGCGCGATAGCCAGACCCTGCCAGCAACGCGCGCAGACCGTCGGCCACGCCATACTGGCCGTTCAGGCCGGCGCTACGGATGCCATTTAACTGCGAGGCCGCATACGCCAGCGAAATGCCCGCCTGTCTGGCAAATTCCGCCAGCGTGTCGTTCAGCGGACCCGGCGCGATCGCATAGGTGCGGGACGCTGCCGCCGTCGCGTTCGCGGCAGGCGCAGTCTGGGCTCGCACCGTCGTCGGGCTCGCGCCCAAGGCGGCCACGCCGAGCGCCGCTGCCAGCGGCAACAGGATGGCAAGGGAAGGGGTGGGGCAGGCGCGCAAGCAAGCCCGGTCGCCCGGTGCCGTGGCGGCCGGGTGTCGGTAAGTCTTCACGAAAGGGTTACTCCAATGAGGGTCGGTCCATCTTGGGCAGTGCGCACTGCTTCAAGCGGTATGACGAACGAATTCGCCGATCCCCTCAAATTTCTTTTTCCAGGTCTTGTCCATCACGCGCGTGCCCGCACCCGTGTCACGCGCCCGCCCCACCACAAGCGGCCGGCCTGCGGCTCGATCGGCAGAATCTGGCGAAGCAGCGCCAGCACCTTGCGCGTATCGTCCAGCTGGAACACGCCGGAAACGCGTAGCCGCACCACAGCAGGGTCGCATTCGATGACGCCGTGATAGCGCGAGAGTTCCTGCAAGAATGCGTCCAGCGGCATGTCACGCACCGACAGCGCGCCTTGCACCCACGCACCCCCGTCCATCACGCGCACGTCGGTCGGCCCTGCGCCGAATACGTTCTCGCGTGTCATCCGCGCGGACTCGCCCGCACGCAGTGTCGCCGCTGCCGCGTCCCCGCCGTCGCGCGGCAGCATGACCACGCTGCCTTCATCCACCGCCACTTCGCTGGCGTCGTCCCACTGACGCACCCGATAGCGCGTGCCCAGCGCCCGCGCCTGGCCATCGCGCGTTTGCACGAACAGCGAGCGCGACTGCGGGTCGGTTCCGGAGATCAGGTAGACCTCGCCCGCCAGCAACGTGATCCGCCGCGCGTGATCGTCAAAAC
>CAJYKY010000332.1 GCA_913775005.1 uncultured Achromobacter sp. | reverse complement strand
CGCCATTCCCATCGGCATGGGTTTGATGGCGGTCGTGGCCTTGCTGCGCCTGCTGCGCACGCAGCCGCTGCCCCAGGTGCTGATGGCGCTGGTAGGCGTGGCCGTGGTCGTCGCCCTGTTCTGGCTGGCGCAGCCGATGTTCAAGGGCCTGGGCAAGCTGAACCTCGTGATCTTCTTTGTGGGGATTGTGGCGGCCACGGTGTTTTCGGGCGTGCCGATTGCGTTCTCGTTCGCGCTGGCCACGTTCTCGTACCTGGCGCTGACCACCAATACGCCTATGGAAGTGATGGTGGGCCGCTTGGACGAAGGCATGTCGCACCTGATGTTGCTGGCCGTGCCGCTCTTCATCTTCCTGGGGTCGCTGATCGAGATGACGGGCATGGCGCGCGCCATGATCCAGTTTCTGGACAGAATGCTGGGCCATGTGCGCGGCGGCCTGTCGTATGTGCTGATTGGCGCCATGTATCTGGTGTCGGGCATCTCGGGTTCCAAGATCGCCGACATGGCGGCCATTGCGCCCGTGCTGTTTCCCGAAATGCAGAAGCGCGGCGCCAAGCCGGGCGATCTGGTGGCACTGCTGTCGGCCACCGGCGCACAAACGGAAACCATCCCGCCGTCCATCGTGCTGATCACGATCGGTTCGGTCACGGGCGTGTCGATTGCCGCGCTGTTCACGGGCGGCTTGTTGCCCGCCGTCGTGCTGGGGCTGGCGCTGTGCGCCGTGGTGTGGTGGCGTTATCGCCGTGAAGACCTGAGCCTGGTGCAGCGTTTCAGCGCCAAGGAAATCGGCCGCTTCTTCGTCATTGCGCTGCCTGCCGTCGCCCTGCCCTTCGTGATCCGCGCGGCGGTGGTCGAAGGCGTGGCCACCGCCACCGAGGTCTCCACCATCGGCATCGTGTATTCGGCCGTGATCGGCATCCTGATCTACCGCCGCTTCGACTGGGCACGCTTGAAGCCCATGCTGATCGAAACCGCGTCGCTGTCCGGCGCCATCATGCTGATCGTGGGCTGCGCCACCGCCATGGCCTGGGCACTGACGCAATCCGGATTCTCGGGCGACCTGGCGCGCCTGATGGCCGGCATGCCCGGCGGCAGCTATGGCTTCCTGGCCGTGTCGATCGTGGCCTTCATCATCCTGGGCAGCGTGCTGGAAGGCATCCCCGCCATCGTGCTGTTCGGGCCGCTGCTGTTCCCGATTGCGGTGCAGGCGGGCGTGCATGAAGTCCACTACGCCATGGTCGTGATCTTCGCGATGGGCATCGGTTTGTTCGCACCGCCCTTCGGCGTCGGCTACTACGGCGCGTGCGCCATCAGCCGCGTCGACCCGAACGAAGGCATCCGCCCGATCTGGGGCTACATCGCAGCACTGCTGATCGGTTTGATCGTGGTGGCGGCGTTCCCCTGGTTCTCTATCGGCTTCCTGTAGGCCGGCGCGGCCCGGGCAAGCCCGGGCCGCCCTTGCCTTGCAGACCGTCTTTCAGACCCCTCTTATAAAGATCCATCATGAGTCGTTTCCTGGGCGAAATCCGCCAACTCGGTTATGTGGTGCACGACATCGAAGCCGCCATGGACTACTGGAGCACCACGCTGGGCGTGGGCCCGTGGTACTACAACCCGCGCGTGCCGATCGTGAATTATCAGTACGACGGCGTCGGCTACGAGCCGCACAACTCGGTGGCGCTGGCCAACTCGGGCTTTGTGCAGGTCGAACTGATCCAGACGCGCAACGACGTGCCCTCCATGTACCGCGACTTCCTGCAAGCCGGACGCACCGGCCTGCAACACGTCGCCTACTGGACGCAGAGCTACGACGCCGATCTTGAACGCCTGCTGGCCCAGGGCTTCAAGCCGAAGATGAGCGGCGAAGTCGGTGAAAAAGGCCGCTTCATCTACTTCGATACCGAATACCACCCTGGCACCGTCATCGAGCTGTCGGAAGTGGCAGGCCCCAAGGGCCGGCTGTTCGACCTGATCCGCGAAAGCGCGTCTAACTGGGATGGCAAGGATCCGGTCCGCCCCTTCCCCGACCTGTCCCGCCTGTAAACGTTGTTGCCTCTTATACGCTGTCGCTGCCACCATGAATTCCCAATCGTTTAGCGCCACCTACCTGATCGAAACGCCGATGGACCCCGCGCGGGTCGCTGAGGTCATGGCCGGCGAGCAGTCCTGCGGCACCTTCACGCGCGTGCAAGGCGAAACCGACGAACTGCGCGCCCGCGCCCGTGCGCGCATCGAGTCGATTGAACTGCTGGACACCGTGTCCACGCCCAGCCTGCCCAACGCGTGGCTGGCGCGACAGCCCGGCGGCATGCCGGGCAAGTACCAGCGCGCGCACGTGCGCATCGCCTTCCCCGTCGCCAACGTCGGCGCCAACCTCGCCACGCTGGCCGCCACCGTCGGCGGCAACCTGTATGAACTGGGCGAAGTCACCGGCCTGCGCCTGGAAAACATGGAGCTGCCCGCGAACTACCGCGCGCAATTCGAGCTGCCGCAGGTGGGCATCGCCGGCACGCGGCAGCTGACTGGCGTAGCGCAAGGCCCGCTCGTGGGCACCATCATCAAGCCCAACGTGGGCCTGTCGCCCGAGCAGACCGCGCATCTGGTGGCGCAGCTGTGCGCAGCGGGTGTGGACTTCATCAAAGACGACGAAGTCTGCGCCAACCCCGCACATGCGCCGCTCGCGCAGCGCGTGGCCGCCGTGATGGCGGTCGTGCGAGCGCACCGCGACCGCACCGGACGCCAGGTCATGGTCGCGTTCAACATCAGCGACGAGACCGACGCCATGCGCCGCCACGCCGACCTGATCCAGCGCGAGGAAGGCACCTGCGTCATGGCCAGCCTGAACTGGTGCGGCTTCTCGGCCATCCAGACCCTGCGCCGCAGCACGCCGCTGGCCTTGCACGGCCATCGCAACGGTTATGGCGCCTTGTCACGCGCGCCGCTGCTGGGCATGAGGTTCCAGGCCTATCAAACGCTGTGGCGACTGGCTGGTGTCGATCACATGCATGTGCATGGCTTGCAAGGCAAGTTTGCCCAAGAAGACAAAGAGGTCGTCGATTCCGCCCGCGATTGCCTGGCGTCGCTGACGCCCGGCATCGATGACGCGGTCATGCCCGCGTTCTCGTCCGGCCAATGGGCCGGCACCGTGCCCGCCACCTGGGCCGCCGTACGCACCGACGATTTGATGTTCATGTCCGGCGGCGGCATTCTTGCCCACCCGGACGGCCCGGCTGCCGGTGTGCAGAGTATCCGCCAAGCCTGGCACGCGGTGCGCGACGGGCAAGCGCTGGAAGACTATGCGCGTAATGCACCGGAATTGCAGCGCGCGCTGGAATTCTTTGGCGGGCGCGCATGAATCGCGGCGGTGAGGAGATCGGGGCGCCGCGCAAGACGGGCGACGGTACGGAGATCGGCGCGACGGAGATGACGCCCAGCGACGAGGAGATCCCCGCGCCGCGCATGACGCCCAGCGGCGAAGCTGTCCGCACGCCGCGCATTGGCTGGTATGGCGACGACTTCACGGGCGCCACGGATACGCTGGCGGAAGTGGCGCGCGCGGGCTTGCGTGGCCTGTTGTTCCTGGGCGTGCCGACGCCCGACCAACTGCACCGCGCGGGGCCGCTGGACGCCATCGGCATCGCGGGCGCGGCGCGCGCCATGCCCCCCGACGCCATGCAGGCCGAACTGAGCCACGTCGGCCGCTTCATGGCCGACGCGGGCGTGCAAGTCCTGCACTACAAATGCTGTTCCACCTTCGACAGCGCGCCGCAAATCGGCAGCATCGGCGCCGCTGTGCGCGAACTGCGCCGCCACATGCCCAACCCCTTTGTGCCGATTGTGGGCGGGCAACCCAGCATCGGCCGCTATTGCAGCTTCGCGCAGCTGTTCGCGCGCGCAGGCACCGCAGCCGAGATCCATCGCATCGACCGCCATCCGGTCATGAGCCAGCATCCCGTCACGCCGATGCATGAGGCCGATCTGCGCCTGCATCTGGCGGCGCAGGGACTCGCTGACATCCGCTCGGTGCCGCACACCGCCTACCCGCGCTTGCGCGAGGTCAGCGACGCCCCAGCGGCAGAAGCCTGGATCGACGGCATCATCGACAGTGCCGACGGCCCCGTGCTGTTCGACCTGACCGACAACGACCAACTGGCACTGATCGGCCGCTTGATCTGGCGCGCCGCCCAGTGTGTGCCGTTGCTGGCGGTCGGCCCCAGCAGCGTTCAGCAGGCCTTGGCACGCGCGCGAGGATCCCACGGCGCACCCGCGCCGGCCACACCATTGACGGCGGCCAACGGTCCGGTGCTGGTCGTAGCCGGCAGCCTGTCACCCGTCACCGCCCGCCAGATCGCCGCCAGCCAACGTTATGTCCGGCAGCCACTGGATGTCCAACGTCTATTGAGCGATCCCGCCTATGCGGCCGCGCAAGTCGGCCAGGCCGCCTCCACGCTGCACAACGGCCGCAACGTGCTGGTCCACACCAATCGGCCTGACCAGCCCGTCACCACCAGCGAGGCCGGCGCCACCGCGCGCGCCACCGCAGAACTCGCCGCCGCCATCATCACCGCCAGCGCGCAAGCCGGCACCCGGCTATCCCGCATCGGCATCGCAGGCGGCGACACCTCCAGCCAGGCCACCTTGGCGCTGGGCCTGTGGGGCCTGGCGTTCCGTTGCGTGCTGGCGCCGGGGGTCACCGTTAGCGTGGCGCGCAGCGACAACGCCTTGATCGATGGCGTTGAGCTGATGCTCAAG
>CAJYKY010000331.1 GCA_913775005.1 uncultured Achromobacter sp. | reverse complement strand
GCCGCTGACCGGGCCGGCACGCGTCACGCGGACGCGAGGCCTGCATCACGGTACGTTAACGATTACAGCGCGCTTTGGACACGCCCGGCGACATCGGCGGGGACCCACTTGGTCCAGACGTCGGGCTTGTTCTTCAGGAACCACTTGGCCACGGCGTTCGAATCGTCGCCGGACTCTTCCATGTGGGCCAGGGTTTCATTGATCACCGGCAGCGGCACCGACACCTTGGACAGGAAGGCGGTAAGCGTGGGCGCGTCTTCCGAGAACTTGGTGTTCACGGCAGTGAAGACGGGGTTGTCGGGATAGGCGCTAGCCTCAGGCTTGGCGCACTTGGGCGACGTCAGGCACTTGTGCTTTTCGGCGTCGTAGGGCGGCATGTCCAGCTTGACCAGATCCATGGCGCCCACCAGCGGCGTGGGGGACCAGTAGTAAAAGACCACGTTCTGCTTGCGCTTGTAGGCCGACATCAACGCCGCCTTCTGCGCCGCGCCCGTACCGGGCGAGTACAGCGTGTACGTATCGTCCAGCTTCAAGGCATGGAACAGGTTATTGCTGGTGACTTCGCAGCCCCAGCCTGCCGGGCAGCCATAGAAGCGGCCCTTGCCGGGTTCTTCCGGATCCTTGAACTTGTCTTTGAACTTCGGCAGATCCGCCGCGGACTTCAGCTCGGGCAGGCGCTCGGCCGTGTAGCGCGGGATGTACCAGCCTTCGGCGCCCATATACAGGTCACCGATACGCTTGACCTTGCCGGTCTTTTCGGCGCGATCCCAGGGTTCGGCCACGCTGTTGAGCCAGATTTCGGTATTGATATCGAGATCGCCGCGTTCAAGCGCGGCCAGGGCGGGCAGCGTTTCCGTCGGCAGGGTTTCGGTCTTGCAACCGTAGCCCTTTTCCATGATGAAACGTTCAACGTCGACCAGCACCAGGTTGGATTCCCAGTTCATGGCGCCGAAGGTGACCGGACGCTTGATTTCGCATTGCGGAGCATCGGCCGCTTGAGCGGCGCCAGCAAACGCAAACAGAACGGCCGCGGCGGCCAGGGTCTTGACAGGGGTAAAACGCATTGGCTTTTGCCTCCATAGGTTCAGGGACACACGCCGGGACTTGGCCCGGAAGTGCCATGGAGCTAAGGGGGTTGTGCGGAAGACGGGCAGAACCGCCAATACAAACCGACACTAGCGGCAAGATCAATCGCAACGGCGCGATCATCTTGCAAGACAGGAGTTTCAAACCGTCCGCGTCAAGCTAAAAACGCGGCTTTTTGAAAACCCACAGAAAGTGAACAAACTGAACGAAGAAGGCAGCATCTTAAACGAAATTGCTGCGCCGCCCAACCCCAAGCCTGAATGAACCAGATACATTCGACGCGAATTTGCTTCGGGATTACCCGGATCGACCTGAGGGAAATCTTGAGATTTCCCTGAGGAAAAGCACGCTCGAAATGCAGATACATTCAGTTAATATTTTGTTCTTATCAGTACATTCAACCTATTCCAAAGCCGTTGAAAACGCGCTTTTTTCATGCCCCGCGAGCATGAATTCAGCTGCTATTCAGCGCCAGAATGGCCCTTTTGGTCGTCCGGACGGCCGCTGTACATATAGTCGCGGCGCCACGGGTAGGACAGATGGGGCGGGTGATCAAGCTCGTCCGATCGGCCGCTGGCAGGCGGTTGGCCCAGGATTTGGTGCAGTGCAATCCAGCCGTGCTCGAATGCCATCGCGCAGCCCGCCAGATACAGGCGATAGGCCCGCAATGCCCGAGCGCCCTGCTCCCCGCCCAGGATGCGCGCCGCCTCGGGCAATCGGGCCTCCAGCGCATCGCTCCAAGCCCATAGCGTGCGCGCGTAATGCGGGCGCAGGTTTTCCACGTCCACTTCTTCCAGACCGCCGTTGGTCATGGCTTCCATGACGACGCTGATGTGGGTCAGCTCACCGCCCGGGAAAATGTACTTTTCTATGAATTCACCCATGCCGTTGCCCAGCTCGGCGTTGTAGACGCCCGCCGCCGTAATGCCATGGTTCAGGATCATGCCGCCAGGCTTGAGCAGGCGGCGCAGCTTGGCAAAGTAACTTTCCAGCTGGGCCCGGCCCACGTGCTCGAACATGCCGACGGACGCGATCTTGTCGTAGGGGGCCGACTCGTCCAGCTTGCGGTAGTCCAGCAATTCCATGCGGACCCGGCCGGTCAGGCCTTTTTCTTCAATCAACTTCGTGACATACGCGTGCTGGTTGCGCGACAGCGTGATGCCTGTGGCATCCACGCCGTAGTGTTCGGCCGCCCACAGCAGCAGCCCGCCCCAGCCCGCGCCCACATCCAGAAAGCGCTCGCCGGCGGTCAGGCGCAACTTGCGGCAGATGTGGTCGAGCTTGGCCTCTTGCGCCTGGGCCAGCGTCATGCCGGGCGTACGGAAATAGGCGCAGGAATAGACGCGGCGCGGGTCCAGCCACAGCGCATAGAAATCGTCCGACAGGTCGTAATGGAATTCGATCTGCTTGGCGTCGCGTTCAATGGAATGGCGCCACACCGACATGACCTTGCGCACCAGTTCCGTCAGCCAGCCGCCGCGCGCGGCATCTACGGGCGAGCCGGGCATCAGCGCCGACGCGGCCGCCATCACATCGCGCATATTGCCTTCGATATCGATGCGGCCTTCTACATAGTCCTGACCCAGCACGCCAACTGCGCCTTCCGCAAGATGGGCCAGCGCGGCCTTGTCGTGCGTGACGAAGCGGACACGGGGGTCCGGCGGCCCCAGCACCGTGCCATCGGGCAGGACCAATTGAACGGTGACGGGCAGCGCCGAAAGCTTGCGCTCTACAACGGATAGCAAAGGATTCACGGTCTCTCCTCTGAACACGGCCGGTGCCAACGACTTTATCGGAAAAAAGGCGAAATTTGCTTGTAAGGTTGCGCGTGATAAAGTCCCCGGCTTGGCGCAAAGCCATGCAGCCCCTGCATGCGCGCCCTGTCCCCGCGCTTGTTCTGGCGCCTTTTCACGACCCTATGCCCCCAACACCAGTTTCCCGCAACGGCATGCCCGGTTGGCTCATTCTTATGGGCGCGCTGACGGCAATCGGCCCCTTCGCCATCGACATGTATCTGCCCGCGTTTCCGACCATCGCGGCAAATCTGGGCGTGCCGCGCGGTGATGTGGAACGCACGCTGGCGGCGTATCTGATTGGCCTGGCGCTGGCGCAGGTGTTCTACGGCCCGATGGCCGATCGCTTCGGCCGCAAGCCGCCGCTGATGGTGGGGCTGACCTTGTTCATGATTGCCTCGCTGGGCTGCGCGCTGTCGGGTTCCGTCGAAGCGCTGACGGGCTGGCGCGTGGTGCAGGCGATGGGCGGCGCGGCCGGTATCGTGATTCCGCGCGCGGTCATCCGCGACCACTACGACACCCACGAAGCCGCGCGCGCCATGTCGCTGCTGATGCTGATCATGGGTCTGGCGCCGATTCTTGCGCCGCTGGCGGGCGGGCAATTACTGGCCATCGCCTCGTGGCGCAGCCTGTTCTGGATCATGCTGGCGGGCGGCGCCATGCTGATGTTTGCCGTGGCCAGGATCATGAAGGAATCGCTGGCGCCCGAACGCGTCGTGCCGCTGCGCTGGAACACCATTCTGCGCAATTACCGCGACCTGCTTTCGCACCGGGGCTTCATGGCGCACAGCCTGGCCGGCGGCTTCGGGCAGGCGGGCATGTTTGCCTACATCATCGGTTCGCCGCGCGTGTTCATCGAGCTTTACGGCGTGCCGCCACAGTATTACGGGCTGCTGTTCGGCACCAACGCGCTGTCGCTGATCATCTGTTCGCAGATCAGCGCCCGGCTGCTGCGCACCTACACACCGCGCCAGTTGCAACGCAACGCGCTGACCTCGCTGGCCCTGGCCAGCCTGGCCGCCGTGGCCCTGACGCTGGCAGGCTGGATGACGCTGCCCATATTAATGGTGTGCCTGATCAGCTATATGGGTAGCCAGGGTTTCGTGAACCCCAATTCTGCTGCGCTGGCGCTGTCGGAACAGGGCAAGCGCCTGGGTGCGGCTTCCGCCTTATTGGGGACACTGCAATTGTCTTGCGGTGCGCTGGCTGGCTTTGCCGTCAGCGCCTGGCAAACAGACAGCGCCTTGCCGCTGACCACCACGCTGGCCACCTGCGCCTGCCTGTCGTGGTTGTCGGGCCGTGTGGCGCAGCGGCACACGGCGTGAGCCTTGCCGCTTGATTTCCTTGCAGTTTTCGTATTAGAATCGAAGTCTTCACATGAAGTTTCCCGTGCGAACTACTATGCTTTGTAGATTCGCACTCTGACCCCAACCGCGCATAGCACGATTTGAAAAAATCCAGCGGGTGGCAGGCAGCGGGTATAAGCACGGGCGGGTTCCGACCCCCCTCATCCACTAAGACTGGGTGGCCGGCAAAGGCAACATGCACTGCGAACCGCAGCGCAACCTGCAAACAGCCCGGCGGCTAAAACCCTGTCTACCCCCCAAGCGATGCGCGACAAGAACGACACAAAGAGGTGCATCCATGGCACGCGTATGCCAAGTGACCGGCAAAGCCCCGATGGTGGGCAACAATGTTTCGCACGCGAACAACAAGACCAAGCGCCGCTTCCTGCCCAACCTGCAATCGCGCCGGTTCTGGGTTGAAAGCGAAAACCGCTGGGTCCGCCTGCGTGTTTCGGCCAAGGCCATCCGCACGATCGACAAGAACGGCATCGACGCCGTCCTGGCCGACCTGCGTGCCCGTGGCGAAATCGCCTAATCGGCGCCCCCTACAATCACCATACTAGGAGCACGACATGGCCAAAGGTATCCGCGAAAAGATCAAGCTCGAGTCGACTGCCGGCACGGGTCATTTCTACACGACCACCAAGAACAAGCGCAACATGCCCGAGAAGATGCTGATCAAGAAATTTGATCCGGTCGCTCGCAAGCACGTTGACTACAAGGAAACCAAGCTGAAGTAATTCAGCCGTTTTCTGGTGATGAAGAAGCCCCGCCTAGCGGGGCTTTTTTGTTGCTGCGGACATTGCCGCATGGCTGGCGCACGTGCTTCAATTGGCTCGCATCACACGGCGCCCAGGCGCCCGTCGAACTCAGCCCGATTCATTTGCCTGCGATCCTCCGCCATGCTTCGTCCTTGCCTTACCGTGCTGCGTCGCGCGCTTGCGCCCGCGCTTGTCGCCCTGATGCTGTCGCCGGCCGCTCCCGCGGCCGCCGCCAAGAACAGCGAACCGCCGATCCGCATTGGCGAAATCAACAGCTACAAGGCCATTCCGGCTTTTCTTGGCCCGTATAAAAAGGGCTGGCAGTTGGCGGTAGAACAGGTCAATGCCGAAGGCGGCGTGCTGGGCCGCAAATTGGAAGTCATCTCGCGCGATGACAACGGCAACCCCGGCGACTCCGTGCGCGCCGCCCAGGAATTGCTGACCCGCGAAAAAGTCGATCTGCTTTTCGGCGGCTTCCTGTCCAATACGGGCCTGGCGCTGACCGACTTCGCCAAGCAGCAACAGGTGTTCTTCCTGGCCGCCGAACCGCTGACCGACAAGATCACCTGGCAAGACGGCAACCGCTACACCTACCGCCTGCGCCCCTCCACCTGGATGCACGTAGCCGCGCTTGCGCCCAAGGCGCTGGCCTTGCGCAAGAAGCGCTGGGCCATCGTCTACCCCAACTATGAATACGGCCAATCTGCCGTGGCCACGTTCAAGGCCATGATGAAGTCGTTCCAGTCGGACGTGGAATTCGTGGCTGAACAGGCCGTGCCGCTGGGCAAGGTCGATGCCGGCGCGGTTGTGCAAGCCTTGGCCGACGCCAAGCCCGACGCCATTTTCAACGTGCTGTTCGCCGCCGACCTGACGCGTTTCGTGCGCGAGGGCAACACGCGCGGCCTGTTTGAAAACCGTGCCGTGGTGTCCGTGCTGTCGGGCGAACCGGAATACCTGGAACCGCTGGGCGCCGACACACCGTCGGGCTGGATCGTGACCGGCTACCCCTGGTACGCCATCGACACCCCGGCCAACAAGGCCTTTGTCGAGGCCTACCAGAAGCGCTACAACGAGACGCCCAAGGTCGGGTCGGTGGTGGGTTACGCG
>CAJYKY010000330.1 GCA_913775005.1 uncultured Achromobacter sp. | reverse complement strand
ATTCTGCAACGCCGTGTTGACGAACAGCGCGCGCGGCTGGTGCTGCGCTGCCACGCGCTCCAGCGCCTCGCAATCCAGCCCATCCACGGTGCGCGGCACCGGCACCACGCGCAGGCCCGCCAGCCGCAGCATCTGCAACAGGTTGGCGTAGGCGGGCTGCTCGACCACCACCGTATCGCCGGGGCGCAGCAAAGTGCGGATCACCATGTCCAGGCCATGCGTGACGCCCTGTGTCAGCAGCACCTGCGACACCTCCACCTCCATGCCCTGCGCGCTCAGGTGCGCCGCGATGGACTCGCGCAGCGGCGCATAGCCATACGGGTGCCCGTAATTAGCGATCCGCATCGCGGGCACCCGCCCCACATGGCGTAGCGCAACGTGCATGCCTTCTTCATTCAGCCATTCCCCCGGCAGCCAGCCGCAGCCCGATTTGATGGGGATGGAATGGTCCGCAAAAATATCCGACAGCAGCCAGCTGGCGTTCAAGCGCGGCGGCTCCCAGGACAGCGGTTCGCCCCGGCGCGCGGGTGCATCCGGCGAGGCCACGCGATAGCCCGCGCCCGGCCGCGCCGCCAGCCACCCCAGCGACACCAGCCGGCTGTACGCGCTGGCGACCGTGAAGGTGCTGACACCGTACTGGCGCGCGAACTCGCGCACCGAGGGTAGGGACATACCCGGACGCAGCGTCTGTTCCTCGATGGCGCGCAGAATGGCGGTGACCAGTTGCTCGACCAGGGTCGGCGCAAGGCCGCGAGCGCGGTTGGGCTGGAAATCAATCACGGAGATAACTGTACAGTTTGGCCACTTGCAACTATACAGTTAGCGGCCTTTGCGCAGATCGTATATTTTCATTCCTCGTAGGACGTACCAGAATCAATCGAATTCCGACGGCCGCGCCCTATGAACAGCGGCCTGCCGATCGTCCTGACCCTGGAGCCGCCATGAACGCCCCCGCCGAGTTGCCCGACCTGTCCCATCTCTGGATGCCCTTCACTGCCAACAAGCAGTTCAAGGCGCACCCGCGCATGCTGGCAACGGCCAAAGGCATGTACTACACGTCGGCCGATGGCCGCCAGATCCTGGACGGCACCGCCGGCCTGTGGTGCGTCAACGCGGGCCACGGCCGCCAGGAAATCGTCGATGCCATTTCGCGCCAGGCCGGCATCATGGATTACGCGCCCGGCTTCCAGCTGGGCCACCCGCTGGCCTTCGAAGCCGCCACCGCCGTCGCCGGCCTGATGCCGCAAGGACTGGACCGCGTGTTCTTCACGAACTCCGGTTCTGAATCCGTCGACACCTCTTTGAAAATCGCACTGGCCTACCACCGCGCACGCGGCGAAGGCCAGCGCACGCGCCTCATCGGCCGCGAACGCGGTTACCACGGCGTGGGCTTTGGCGGCATTTCGGTGGGCGGCATCTCCACCAACCGCAAGACGTTCTCTGGCGCGCTTCTGCCCGCCGTGGACCACCTGCCGCATACCCACAACCTTGAGCACAACGCCTACTCCAAGGGCCAGCCGGCCTGGGGCGCCAACCTGGCCGAAGAACTCGAGCGCATCGTCGCGCTGCATGACGCGTCCACCATCGCGGCCGTCATCGTCGAACCGATGGCCGGCTCCACGGGCGTGCTGATCCCGCCCAAGGGCTACCTGGAAAAGCTGCGCGAAATCACTTCCAAGCACGGCATCCTGCTGATTTTTGACGAAGTCATCACCGCCTACGGCCGCCTGGGCGCGGCCACCGCGTCGGAATTCTTCGGCGTCACGCCGGACATCATCGCCATGGCCAAGGGTGTCAGCAACGCTGCGGTGCCGGCCGGCGCCGTTGCCGTCAAGCGCGAGGTGCACGACGCCATCGTCAACGGCCCGGCGGGCGGCATCGAATTCTTCCACGGCTACACCTATTCGGCGCACCCGCTGGCCGCCGCCGCCATCCTGGCCACGCTGGACATCTACCGCCGCGACGACCTGTTCGCCCGCGCCCGCAAGCTGTCCGGCGCCTTCGAGGCCGCCGCGCACAGCCTGAAGGGCGCGCCGCATGTCATCGACGTGCGCAACCTGGGCCTGGTCGCCGGCGTTGAACTGTCGCCGCGCGCAGGGGCGCCGGGTGCGCGCGCTGCCGAAGTGTTCCAGAAGTGCTTCGACAGCGGCCTGATGGTGCGCTATACCGGCGACATCATCGCCGTCTCGCCCCCGCTGATCGTCGAAGAGGCCCAGATCGGCCAGATCTTCGAACAGATCGGCAAGGTCCTCAAAGAAGTCGCATAAAGACGTCGCATAAGGCCAGATGGCGTCTTTCCTATCGCGGCTCTGCCGCGCATCGTGATCCAGTCCCGCGGGCGGCCGATGGCCGCCCTTGGGCGTTTATACAGAACCCCGCTTCGAGCTCCAGCACCATGAAGAAGATTCCCCATTTCATCAACGGCCAACACTACGACGGCCGCAGCAGCCGCTACGCGGACGGCTTCAACCCCGCCACCGGCGAAATCACTTCGTCGATTCCGCTGGCGTCCAATGAAGATGTTGCGCTGGCCGTCGCCGCCGCCAAGGCCGCCTTCCCGGCCTGGTCGGAAACGCCCGCGCTCAAGCGCGCGCGCATCCTGTTCAACTTCAAGGCGCTGCTGGACCAGCACCAAGACGAGCTGGCCGAACTCATCACCCGCGAACACGGCAAGGTGTTCTCGGACGCCAAGGGCGAAGTGATGCGCGGCATTGAAATCGTGGAATTCGCCTGCGGCATTCCGCAGCTGCTCAAGGGCCAGTACTCCGATCAGATTGGCGGCGGCATCGATAACTGGAGCATGCGCCAGGCGCTGGGCGTCGTGGCCGGCATCACGCCCTTCAACTTCCCGATGATGGTGCCGTGCTGGATGTTCCCCGTGGCCATCGCCTGCGGCAACACCTTCGTGCTCAAGCCTTCTGAACGCGATCCGTCGGCATCCTTGCGCCTGGCCGAACTGCTGACCGAAGCCGGCCTGCCGCCGGGCGTCTTCAACGTCGTGCATGGCGACAAGCAATCGGTGGACGCGCTGATTGCGCATCCGGACGTGGAAGCGCTGTCGTTCGTCGGGTCGACGCCGATCGCCGAATACATCTATGCAGAAGGCACGCGTCGCGGCAAGCGTGTGCAGGCGCTGGGCGGCGCCAAGAACCATCTGGTCGTCATGCCCGACGCCGATCTCGATCAAGTCACCGACGCGCTGATGGGCGCGGCCTACGGCTCGGCCGGCGAACGTTGCATGGCCATTTCCGTGGCCGTGGCGGTGGGCGATGTCGCCGACAAGGTCGTTGAACGCCTGATCCCGCGCGTGAAGGCGCTGATCGTCAAGGACGGTATGCAGTCCGACGCCGAAATGGGCCCGCTGGTCACCGCCCAGCATCGCAACAAGGTCATGGGCTATATCGAAGACGGCATCGCCTCGGGCGCGGATATGGTCGTGGACGGCCGTGGCCTGAAGGTGCCCGGCAACGAAAAGGGCTACTTCCTGGGCGGCACGCTGTTCGACAACGTCAAGCCCACCATGAACATCTACCGCGAAGAAATCTTCGGCCCGGTGCTGTGCATCGTGCGCGTGCCCGATTTCGCCAGCGCGGTCGAACTGATCAACGCGCATGAGTTCGGCAACGGCGTGGCGTGCTTCACGTCCGACGGTGGCGTCGCGCGCGCCTTCGCCCGCCAGATCAAGGTGGGCATGGTCGGCATCAACGTGCCGATTCCGGTGCCGATGGCCTGGCATTCGTTTGGCGGCTGGAAGCGTTCGCTGTTCGGCGACCACCACGCCTACGGCGAAGAAGGCATCCGTTTCTACTCGCGCTACAAGAGCGTGATGCAGCGCTGGCCCGACAGCATCGCCAAGGGCGCAGAGTTCACCATGCCGGTCGCCAAGTAAGCCAATTCAGAAACGGCATCGTGCTGGCGCCCGGGCATTGCGCCTTGGCGCCGGCATGCAGCCCGGCATACACCACCGCATCCACTCACGATCAGAAGGAAGCTTTACCCAGCTTGAGTACAGGGCATGGCTGCGGCTACGCCCAAGTCATACATCGACAGGCAAGACGAAACAGCAACATCACACAAAACAAGGGGATGCCTGATGCGCATCGGGATAGGCGGCTTTCAGCACGAAACCAACACGTTCGCGCCTTCGCGCGCCACGTGGGAAGACTTTGCAGAAAAAGGCGGAGGTTGGCCCAAGCTGGTCAGCGGACCCGCTCTGTTCCAGGCGGTAGCGGGCGCGAACATTCCGGTCGCCGGCTTCATCGAAGCCATGAGCCAGCACACGCTGGTGCCCACCACATGGGCCGCGGCCAGTCCTTCCGGCCCGGTCACCAAGGATGCATTCGAACGCATCAGCGCCATGATCCTGCAAGGCCTGTCGGTGGCGATGCCGCTGGACGGCGTGTACCTGGACCTGCACGGCGCGATGGTCACCGAACATCTGGATGATGGCGAAGGCGAATTGCTTCGCCGCGTGCGCGAACTGGTCGGCCCGGATGTGCCCGTCGTTGCCAGCCTGGATCTGCACGCCAACGTCACGCGCGCCATGGTGCGCCACGCCGACATGCTGGTCTGCTATCGCACCTATCCCCACATCGACATGGCCGAAACGGGTCAGCGCGCAGCTGGTCTGCTGTCGATGCGTCTGGCCGGCGTACCGCGCCCGCACGCGGCGCTGCGCGCCCTGCCCTACCTGATCTCGCTGTGCTGGCAATCCACCGACATCGAACCGTCACGCAGCCTGTACGAGCTGGTCGGCGAGATCGAATCGCGCGGCGCCACCAGCCTGTCTTTTGCCACCGGATTCCCCGCCGCAGACTTCCCTGAATGCGCGCCCACCGTGTGGGCCTATGGCCCCACCCAGGAAGACGCTGACGCCGCCGCCGACGAAATGACGCGCGCGGTGCTCAACGCCGAACGCGACTTCGGCGGCCGGCTCTACACGCCCGACGAGGCCGTGCAGGAAGCCCTGCGGCTGGCACGTGACGCCAGCAAGCCCGTCGTGATCGCCGACGCACAAGACAACCCCGGCGCAGGCGGCAGTTCCGACACCACCGGCATGCTGCGCGCGCTGATCCGCCACGATGCGCGCGACGCTGCCATCGGCCTGATCGTCGACCCCGCCGCCGCGCTTGCCGCGCATCGCGCGGGCGCAGGAAACAAGGTACGGATTGCACTAGGTGGACACTCGGGTATTCCCGACGACACGCCGTTGGACGCCGAATTCATCGTCGAAAAAACGTCCGATGGACGCTTCGATACGCATGGTGCGTTCTATCGCGGTTTCCATATGGACCTCGGCCCCAGCGCGTGCCTGCGCATCGGTGGCGTACGCATCATCGTGGCCTCTAACAAGGTGCAGATGGCCGACCAGGAAATGTTCCGCTTCGCGGGCGTGGAACCCAAGCGCGCTGCCATTCTGGTCGTGAAGAGTTCTGCGCATTTCCGCGCGGATTTCACGGACATCGCCCAGACAATTCTGGTTTGTGCAGCGCCTGGCTCCATGCTGATGGATGCGGCAAAACAACCATGGACACGGTTGCGTCCCGGCATCAGAATGGCGCCTTGCGGACCGGTCTTTTCCGGCCGGCCTGCAACCACAGCCTGACCCTCGCACGCCGCCATCGAGCGGCGCGTTAACGACGTAGCGGCCGACCGCGCCGCTCACACCGATTCAAGGGGAACCTTCATGCTCAAGTTTGTCCGAGCGGCCGCGCTGGCCGGTGCAACGATGATGATGGCTCACGGCGCCTACGCCGAAACCGTCATCAAATCCGTGATGCACTCGCCGCTGCGTTTGACCGATCCGCACGCCACCACCGCCTACATCACGACGTGGCACGGCTACATGATCTACGACACGTTGCTGGCCACCGATGCCGACAACAAGATCCAGCCCCAGATGCTTGAGAAGTGGGAAGTCTCGCCCGATGGCAAGACCTACACGATGACGTTGCGCGCGGGCCAGAAGTGGCATGACGGCAAACCGGTCACCTCCGAAGATTGCGTCGCATCCATCAAGCGCTGGGCCGCCGGTGACGGCATGGGCCGCACGCTGCTCAAGTTCACCGACAAGATCGAAGTCATCGACCCCAACAGCTTTCGCATCGTCATGAAAGAGCCCACGGACCTGGCGCTGCGCGCCCTGTCCAAGCCCACCGGCACCGCGCCGTTCATGATGCCCAAGCGCATTGCCGAACAGGCCATCGGCCAGCCGATCACCGACATGACGGGATCCGGTCCGTTCAAGGTCATTGAATTCAAGCCGGGCGTGAAGACGGTGTACGCCAAGAACGCCGACTACGTGCCGCGCAAGGAACCGGCCAGCGGGTTGGCGGGCGGCAAGGTCGTGAACGTGGACAAGGTGGAATGGGACGTCATGCCCGACGCGCTCACCACGGCCAACGCGCTGCTGGGCGGCGAGATCGATTTCGTCGAGCAGTTCCCGTATGACCTGTTGCCGATGATCGAAGGCAACAAGGATCTGAAGGAAGAGTCGCTCAGCCCGGTCGGCTACTTCACGATGTACCGCTTCAACTTCAAGCACCCGCCGTTCAACAACAAGAAGATCCGCCAGGCCGCGATGTACGCCATCGGCCAGGAAGATGTGATGAAGGCGCTGGTGGGCAATCCGAAATACTGGAAGACCTGCGCATCGCTGTGGGGCTGCGGCACGCCGTTGGAAACCGATATCGGCAAAGACGTCGTCGTCCCGTCCAACATCGAAAAGGCCAAGGCCTTGCTGAAGGAAGCGGGCTACGACAACACCCCCATCCTCGTCATGCACGCGACCGACGTGGGCACGCTCTCTGCGCAGCCCGTGGTGATGGCGCAAGCGCTGCGCAAGGCGGGCTTTAACGTCAACCTGGCCGCCATGGACTGGCAAAGCGTGGCCACCCGCCGCGCCTCGAAGGCCGCGCCGGCGGAAGGCGGCTGGAACATCCACAACACCAACTGGTACGCCACCGACGTGATGGACCCGGTGCGTTCCGCCCCTGCCGCCGCCAACGGCGACAACGCCTGGTTCGGCTGGCCCGACTTCCCGCAAGTGGAAGAACTGCGCACCAAGTTCGCGCTGACCTCCGACCCGGCCGAGCAAAAGAAGATCGCCGACGAATTGCAGCGCATCGGCATCGATGAAGGCCTGTACGTGCCGCTGGGCCAGATGTCCGTGCCCACCGTCTA
>CAJYKY010000329.1 GCA_913775005.1 uncultured Achromobacter sp. | reverse complement strand
CATCTCTCACCTGCGGATGTTCGCGCAGCCGGGCCTCGATCTCGCCCGGCTCCACGCGAAAGCCTCGAATCTTGATCTGTTGATCCGCGCGGCCCACGAACTCCAGCGAACCGTCCTCGCGCTGCCGCACCACGTCGCCGGTGCGGTACAGGCGCGCCCCGGGGTCGTCCGGGTCGGGAACAAAGCGCAGCGCCGTCAGGCCCGGCTGTTCCCAATAGCCTCGCGCGACACCCAGCCCCCCGATATACAGCTCTCCCGCGACGCCCGCCGGCAGCGGGTGCAGGCAATCGTCCAGGATGGCGATGCGGCGCGCGCCGACGGGCTGGCCGATAGGCGCGTAGGCGCAATCGCATTCCTCGGTGGCCGCCACCTTCCACACCAGCGGCGATATGACCGTCTCCGTCGGGCCATAGCCGTTGATCATCCATCGCGGCTTCAAGATGCGGCGGATGCGCTCAAAGCCCGCGCGCGGCATGGCCTCGCCACCGAACGAATAAAGCTGCACGGGCGGCGGGTTGCCCTGCGTTTCCACCCAATCGGCCACCTGCTGCAAGTAAGCCGGCGGAAAGCCCGCATGCGTCACGCCATGGGCATGCAGCGCCGCGCACGTCTGCTCCGGCGTCCACAGTTCGGGCGCGCTGAGCACCACGCGCGCGCCGCGAATCATCGGCGTCAGCCAACGCTCGTGCGCGCCGTCGAACGCCAGCGACAAGAAATGCAACTCGCATGAATCCGAATCGATGCCGTAGACATCCGCCGTGGCCTGGCAATGCATGGACAAGGGGCCATGCGCCACCGCCACGCCCTTGGGCTTGCCGGTCGAGCCCGAGGTGTAGATCACATAAGCCAGGCTGTGCGTGTGCAACGGCACATTCGGATCGGTGTCGGGCTGGTCCGCCAGCGCCGCCTGATCCAAACCCACCGGCTCGGCGTGGGAACTAAGCCGGGGCGGCGTATCACCCGCCGCAAGCAGCAGGCGCGCGCCGCTGTCCTGCAACAGGTACTGCTGCCGGTCAACGGGGTAAGCCGGGTCCACCGGCACATAGCACCCGCCCGCCTTCAACACGCCCAGCAACAGCGCCAGCGTCTCGGGCGAACGCTGGGCATACACGGCCAGCGGCGTCGCCAGCGTCTCGGGGCGCTGCAACAGCCAATGCGCCACGCGATTGGCCTTGCGGTTCAACTCCCCATAGCGCAGGCTGCGCCCTTCGAACTCCACCGCCACGCGCGCCGGATGATGGCGGGCCTGACGCTCGATCAGCCGATGCACGCAGACGTCCGCCGGATAGTCAGTGGCAGACGGCGGCTGCGCGGCGGCCGCCTGCGGTATCGCCGCCAAGGGCAAACGCCCCACCGGCCGGCTGGCGTCTTCGGCCATTCCGGCCAACAGCGCCTCCAGCGCCAGACGAATCCCTTGCACCTGGGCCGCGCTGAAGCTGGCCTGCAAGTAGCTGTATTCGATGGTGAGCGCACCGTTGTCGGCAATCACCGCCAGGTCCATGGCGTAGTTGGTGAAGCCCGACGCGCCCACCCCGGTAAAGCGCAAGTCCTGCCCATGCTCGCGCAGCGCCTGATCGACCGGATAGTTCTCAAACACAATGATGCTGTCGAACAGCGGCTGGCCCGGGCGGCCCGACCAGCGCTGGATGTCGTACAGCGGCGCGTGCGCCTGTTCGCGGACGCGCGCGTTTTCGCGCTGCAAGCCGCGCAGCCAGTCTCCCACCGGGGTCGCCGGTGTAGGCGACTGAATCACCGGCACCGTGTTGATGAAGAGACCCAGCATGCGCTGCGCGTTCGCCAGCGATTCCGGGCGCCCTGCCACCGTAGCGCCAAACGCCACCGTCTGCTGGCCCGTGTACCGCTGCAACAGCAGCACCCACGCCCCCTGCACCAAGGTGTTCAGCGTGACGCGTTCACGCTGCGCGAACTGCTGTAGCGCAGCTGTGGCGCCGGCGTCCAGCCGCGTGTAGCACTGGCCATGGCCGCTCTGCTCACGCGGCGCACGCACCGTCGCCGCCAGCAGGGTCGCTTCCTCCAGCGGCGCCAGCCGTTCGCGCCAGAAGCGTTCGCTGGCCAGCGGGTCCTGCGCCTGCAACCACGCGATGTAATCGCGATAGCTGCCGGGTGCGTCCGTCAACGCCTCGCCCCGATAGGCGCGCAGCACCTCGGCCATCAAGACCGCCGTGCTCCAACCGTCGATCAGCAGATGGTGATGGGTCCAGATCAGGTGATAGCGGTGCGTGTCCAGGCGCACCAGCAGCAAGCGCCACAGCGGCGCCTGGCCGATATCGAAGCCCCGGCTTTTCTCGTCACGCGCCAGCGCTTCCAGCGCCTGCGCGCTGACGTCGCGGCCGCGCCAGTCCAGCTCGGTCAGCGGCAACTCGCAGTGCGCGCGCACAACTTGCACCGCCTCCCGCGCGCCGTCCTGCGGCAGGAAAGCCGTGCGCAAGGTGTCGTGGCGCGCCAGCGCGTCGCGCCACGCGGCAACAAAGCGATCGCGATCCAGCCCGTCGATCCCCAGGCTCAGCGTGTTGACGTACAGCCCCTCTTCCGGATCCTGCTGCGTGTGGAACAACATACCCAGCTGCATTGGCGACAGCGCGTACGCATCGGCCAGCAGGTCCGCCTGCGGCAAGGCAATCTTGCCCAGCAGCGAAACGCCATCCGATGGCGCCGGTGCGGCAGGCGCATCGGCCGGGGTCCGCGCCGCCGCCGCTACCGCGCGCAACGTCTGATGCTCGAACAGATCGCGCGGCGTCAGCGCAAGACCTGCGGCCCGCGCGCGGCTGGCGACCTGCATT
>CAJYKY010000328.1 GCA_913775005.1 uncultured Achromobacter sp. | reverse complement strand
AAACCAAGTTACGCGAGGATCAATACCTGATCTCGCGCACCGATACGAAGGGCCGCATTGTTTACGCGAACCCTGCGTTCGTCGAAGTCAGCGGCTTCACCCGTGAAGAACTGATCGGCAAGCCGCACAACATCGTGCGTCACCCCGACATGCCGCCCGAGGCCTATGAAGACCTGTGGGAAACGCTGCAAGCGGGCGAGTCGTGGCTGGGGCTGGTCAAGAATCGCCGCAAGGACGGTGGCTATTACTGGGTGCTGGCCAATGCCACGCCGATTGTCGAAAACGATGAAGTGGTCGCCTATTCCTCGGTGCGTGTGCGGCCGTCGGATGAGCAGATCGAAATGGCTGAAGCGCTGTACGCGCGCATCCGTGAAGGCACGGCGCGCGGCGTGCGCATCGTGCGCGGGCGGCCCGTGCGCGCCGGTTGGCGCCGGGGGCTGGATGCGCTGGTATTCCCCTTCAAGAACAATGTGCGCAGCCGCATGTTCCGCCATTCCACGCTGTCGGCTGCTTTGGTAGCGGGCGCGGGCGCCTATGGCCTGCACACCAATTGGGAGAGCCTGAGCGCGATGGGCGCAGGCCTGGGTTGCGGCGCGATCGCGCTGGCGGTCTTGGCGATCTATGGCATGGGATGGCGCCTGTCGCGTTCGATGCTGGACCCGCTGGTGGACGCGGCCAACATGGCGCGCCAGGTGGCAGCTGGCAACCTGACCACGCAGATCATCGCGGAATCCGATGATGAAATCGGCAGCCTGAAGTTCTCGCTTGAAGTGATGCGCAAGAGCCTGATCGGTATCGCGCAGGACGTGTATCGCGGTATTGAAGGCACGACGCACGCGGCCGTGCATATCGCGCGCGGCAACCAGGAACTGGCCGGCCGTACCGAAGGGCAGGCGGCGTCGCTGCAACAGACGGCGGCCAGCATGGAGCAGTTGACGTCCACCGTGCGTCAGAACGCCGACAATGCGCGCCAGGCCAATCAGCTGGCGGCCAGCAGCATGGATGTGGCGCGGCGCGGCGGCGTAGCCGTGGGCCAGGTGGTGAACACCATGCATGGCATTTCCGACAGCTCGCGCAAGATCGTGGACATCGTCAGCATCATCGAAGGCATCGCCTTCCAGACCAACATCCTTGCGCTGAACGCCGCCGTGGAAGCGGCGCGCGCGGGCGAAACCGGCAAGGGCTTCGCCGTGGTGGCGGGGGAAGTGCGCAGCCTGGCGCAAAAGAGCGCGCAGGCGGCCAAGGAGATCAAGGGCTTGATTGAAGACTCGGTGGATCGCGTCACCGAAGGGTCGGCGCAGGCCGAGCAGGCCGGCGCCACGATGCAGGAGATCGTGGCCGCCGTGCATCGCGTGACCGACATCATCGGTGAAATCTCGCAGGCTTCGCAGGAACAATCCAGCGGTATCGAGCAGGTGGACAGCGCGGTGTCGCAGATGGATGTGATGACGGTGCAGAACACGGCGCTGGTGCAGGAACTGGGCGGCGCAGTGATGCAGCTGGGCAACCAGTCGGGCGCGCTGCGCGAGACGATCCGCGTGTTCCGTTTGACGGGGCAGGCGTAAACCCCAGGCGCGGCCAGCCCGCGCCAAAGACAACGGCCACAGGCATTGCGTGTGGCCGTTTTTTTACGTCTGCGGGGTTCGGCTTCAGCGCCCCGCCAGCGCATCCACCACACGGCTCATCGCGGTGAGCCCCGATTCGAACAGCGATTCAAGAAATGGGCCCGCGTGCGGCAGCACCACGGTCAACACGGTCACGCCGACGATAAGCGTGACGGGAAAGCCCACGGAAAACACCGACAGCTGCTGCGCCGCGCGGTTCAGGATGCCCATGGCCAGGTTGATGGTCAGCAGCGCGCAGATCAGCGGCAGGGCCAGCAACAGGCCCGATACGAACACGGTCTTGCCCCATTCCACCACCACGCCCCAGCCGTTCTGATGCAGCTGGATCATGGCGACGGGCAGGGTGTCGAACGAGCGCACCAGCGCGGCCAGCACCAGCAGGTGGCCGTCCAGCGCCAGGAACGTCAGCATCGCAATCATGTTGAACAACCGCGACAGCACGGCGGTGTTGGCGCCCGAGCTGGGGTCGAAGAACGAGGCGAACGACAGACCCATTTGCAGGCCCACGAACTCACCAGCGGTCTGCACGGCGGCGAACACGAGGCGCATGGTGAAGCCCATGGCGATGCCGATCAGCACCTGCTGCATCACCATCCACAGGCCGGCGAACGAGCCGGGTGCAATCGGCGGCATCGGATCCAGCGCGGGGCTGACGGCCACGGCCAGCACGAAGGCCAGGCCGACTTTGACCTTGACCGGAATGATGGATTCGGAAAACAGCGGCGCCGTGCCGACCAGCGCAAGAATACGCACGAACGGCCAGAGAAACTGGCCGATCCAGCCGTTGAGCTGTTCGAGCGTGAAGGCAATCATGGGAAGGGGCGCTGGGTCTGGCGGCGTCTGGCGAAAGCCCGGCCGCTCAGGACACCAGCATGGGAATCTGGCCGATCGATTGCCGGATGTAGTCGACCATGACGCCGATCAGCCACGGCCCCAGCAGGACCAGCACGCC
>CAJYKY010000327.1 GCA_913775005.1 uncultured Achromobacter sp. | reverse complement strand
GCCATGCAGACGGGCATCAAGCGTGTGGATGTGCCATATCAGGGCGCCGGACCGATGCTGTCGGCCTTGATCGGCGGTCAGGTTGATTTGGCGTTTGATGGACTAGGGTCGTCGTCCGGCCATATTCGGGCGGGCGTAATTAAGCCCTTGGCCGTGGCCGCCTCGGAACGCGCGGCCTCGCTGCCCGACGTGCCCACTGCCGAGCAGGCGGGCGTGCCGAATTACGTGGTGTCCACGTGGTACGCCATCTGGGCGCCCACCGGCACGCCGAAAGAAGCGGTCGACAGAATGGCCGTGGAAATCACCAAGGCCTTGAACACGCCCAAGCTCAAGGAAACCTGGGCGGGTAACGGTTCATCGATCCCGACATTGACGGGCGCTGACTTCGGTAAGTTCGTCGATAGCGAAGTGGACCGCTGGGCCAAGGTGGTGAAGGACTCGGGCGTGAAGCTGGACTAAGCCTTGCCTAGCGCCATTCGCTGGCCTGGCTGAGCTTGGTCAACTGGTCATGCGTCAGCGACAGGCTGGCGGCCTTGACTAGTTCGTCGAGCTGGGCCAGCGACGTGGCGCTGACGATGGGCGAGGTGATACCGGGCTGCGCGATCTGCCAGGCGAGTGCCGCCTGCGCCGGCGTGCAGCCCGCGTCTTCCGATACCTCGTCCAGCGCCTTCAGGATGCGAAAGCCGCGCTCGTTCAGATAGGTGTCCACAATCTTCTGGCCGCGCGCGCTCTTGCCTGCGTCGGCCGCGCTGCGGTACTTGCCGCTAAGAAAACCGCTGGCCAGCGCCGAGTAATTGATCGTGCCCATCTGCTGCGTCTTCACCAGGCTTTGCAGTCCGGCTTCGAAGGGTTCGCGGCGGTAGAGGTTGTATTCCGGCTGGATGCTTTCGTAGCGAGGCAGATCATGGCGTTCCGCCGCGATCAGCGCTTCGGACAGCCGCACGGCCGTGTAGTTGGACGCGCCAATCGCGCGCACCTTGCCCGATTCGATGTGCTTGGCGTATTCGCCCAGCGTGTCGGTCAGCGGCGTGTCGGGGTCGTCTTTGTGGGATTGGTACAGATCGACATAGTCTGTTTGCAGCCGCGCCAGCGAGGCGTCCAGCGACCGCCGGATATACGCGGGCGCCAGCCCCTTGGCATCGGGCCCCATCTCCATGCCGACCTTGGTCGCGATCAGCACGCGGTCACGCTTGCCGGACCGCTTGAGCCATTTGCCGATCAGCGTTTCGGATTCGCCACCCTGGTTGCCCGGCACCCAGCGCGAATACATGTCGGCGGTGTCGATGAAATTCAGTCCCGCATCCACCAGCGCGTCCAGCAGCGAAAACGTGCCGGCTTCGTCGACCGTCCAGCCGAACACGTTGCCGCCGAAGGTCAGGGGAGGGACTTGCAGGCCGGAACGGCCCAATGCGCGTTTGATCATGATGTGCCCTAGGTTGCCGCGGCGCCACGCTTGGGGGGGCGGCCGCAAGAATTCGTTCATCCAGCGCCGCCTGCCCCGTTTTGGGGCGCGGGGTTGCGCGTGCACCATTACAGGGATTCCCCCCAAATGCTTTTGTCCGGCGGCAAGTTAGACTATACGGCCTTATGGCGGGCGCCCACTGACCGGCAAATCGTGGCGCCGCCCTGAAACGGCTGTAAGACCCTGCGAACAACGACTACATCGCTGACCCAACATACAAAGCTTCAAGGAGTTTAAGAATGCTGATCGGAAAAAAACATTTTCTGACGGTTGGCGCCATGGCGCTGGCAATGGCTATCGCCGCGCCGGTGTCCGCGCAGCAGAAATCCGTGGCGGTGACCGCCATCGTCGAACACCCGGCCCTGGATGCCGTGCGCGACGGCGTGCAAGACGCGCTCAAGCAAGCGGGCTATGAAACGGGCAAGAACCTGAAATGGCAGTACCAAAGCGCGCAGGGCAATAACGGCACCGCTGCCCAGATCGCCCGCAAGTTCGTCGGCGACAAGCCCGACGCCATCGTCGCGATCGCCACCCCGTCGGCCCAGGCCGTCGTCGCCGCCACCAAGGACGTGCCGGTGGTGTATTCCGCCGTGACCGACCCGGTTGCCGCGCAGCTGGTGTCCAGCATGGACGCTTCGGGCACCAACGTGACCGGCGTGTCGGACCTGCTGGCGCTGGACAAGCAAGTTGAACTGATCAAGAAAATCGTCCCCAACGCCAAGCGCGTGGGCATCGTCTACAACCCGGGCGAAGCCAACTCGGTGGTGGTGGTGAAGAAGTTGCAGGAAATCCTGCCGAAGTCGGGCATGAGCCTTGTCGAAGCCGCCGCGCCGCGCTCGGTGGACGTAGCTTCCGCCGCCCGCAGCCTGATCGGCAAGGTCGACGTCATCTACACCAACACCGACAACAACGTCGTGTCGGCGTATGAATCGCTGGTCAAGGTGGGCAACGATGCCAAGATCCCGCTGATCGCATCCGACACCGACAGCGTCAAGCGCGGCGGTATCGCTGCCTTGGGCATCAACTACCGTGACCTGGGCGTGCAAACGGGCAAGGTCGTGGTGCGCATCCTGAAGGGCGAAAAGCCCGGCGCGATTCCGTCCGAAACGATCTCCAAGCTGGAGCTCTACGTGAACCCGGGCGCCGCCGCCAAGCAGGGCGTGACGCTGTCCGACGCCATCATCAAGTCCGCCGCGGTCGTTGTGAAGTAAGGCGCCCGCGCGCAAACCCCGCCACGCCTTGACGGCGTGCGCGGGGTTTTTTGTTATCCCGGTTTTGGCTCCATAAAGTGTTGATTTCTCTTGGCTTGCGGCTTTGCCGGCAGGCATGGAGACGCTTTTTCCCAAATCAGGCGAAAATAGCGCGCCGGGAAATGTTTGTTGCGAAAGCTGGGGTAAAACTGACCCCCAAACGCAAGAAACCCGACGTTTCAACTCTTTAATATGCACTTTCCTTACCCTGATTGGATTTGACCCATGTCATTGTTCTCGTTGTTAGGCGCGTTGGAGATCGGGCTGATCTTCAGCCTGGTGGCCTTGGGCGTGTTTATCTCCTTCCGCCTGCTGCGCTTCCCCGACCTGACCGTTGATGGCAGCTTTCCGCTGGGCGGCGCTGTCTGTGCAACGCTGATTGCGTCGGGCACCGATCCGTTTTCGGCCACGCTCATCGCCACCTTTGCCGGCGCGGTCGCCGGGCTGATCACGGGCTGGCTGAACGTCAAGCTCAAGATCATGGACTTGCTTGCCAGTATCTTGATGATGATCGCGCTGTATTCGATCAACCTGCGCATCATGGGCAAGCCCAACGTGCCGCTGATCACCGAACCCACCGTCTTCACCATTCTGCAACCGGGCTGGATTTCCGACTATGTGGCGCGGCCGCTGATCCTGATCGTGATCGTCATCCTGGCCAAGCTGGCGCTGGACTGGTTCTTCGCCACGCAAACCGGCCTGGCCGTGCGCGCCACCGGTTCCAACGGCCGCATGGCTCGCGCGCA
>CAJYKY010000326.1 GCA_913775005.1 uncultured Achromobacter sp. | reverse complement strand
GCGCCCGATCAGTTCGGCAACTTCCGCGTCATCAACTCCTGGTACGACGCGTACTCGCGCAACAAGACTGGCGAAATCGGCGCGCGCGCCAACTTCGACACCTTCGGCGTCAAGCATCGCGTGAGCGTGTCGGGTTCGATCCTGAAGACGGAAGCGGGCAGTTTCTACCTGTCGGCGCCATTGAGCGACAAGATCGATTCCAACATCTACAACCCGTCGCCGCTGATCCCGATGACGGGCGACCGCCAGTCGCCCACCAAGAATTCCGAAACCACATTGTCCAGCTTGTCGCTGACCGACACGCTGTCGTTCGCGAACGAGCGGGTGCTGATTACGGGCGGCCTGCGCAAGCAGCAAGTGAAGGTGGAAAACTTCAACGCCGCCGGCGCGGTGACGACGTCGTATGACGAAGGCGCGGTGTCGCCGCTGGCCGGCATTGTGGTGCGGCCGCTGGAAAACGTGTCGCTGTACGGCAACTTCACGTCAGGCCTCACGCGCGGCGGTACCGCACCCGTGGGCACCGCCAACGTCGGCGAGGTCTTTGCGCCGTACAAGTCCAAGCAGTACGAAGCGGGCGTGAAGGTGGACTGGGGCACGGCTATCACCACCGTGTCGGTGTTCCAGATCGACCGCCCGAACGCCATGACCGACCCGGTCAGCAACATCTATAGCTTCGATGGCGAACAGCGCAACCGGGGCCTGGAGCTGTCCGCCGTGGGCGAGGTAACGCCGGGCCTGCGCCTGATGGCCAGCGCCACGTTCTATGACGCCAAGCTGCAACGCACCGCAGGCGGCGTGAACCAGGGCAACCGCGCTAACGGCGTGCCCAAGCGCACCTTCAACCTGGGCGCCGATTGGGACTTGCCGTGGGTGCCGGGCCTGAGCGTGAACGCGCGAGCCATCCACACGTCGGCCACGCCGTACAACGCGGAAAACACGCTGACGCTGCCGTCGTGGACGCGCTATGACATCGGCGCGCGCTACCGCACGGAGATCATGGGCAAGAACGTCACGTTCCGCGCCAATGTCGAGAACCTGTTCAACAAGGACTACTGGCTGTCCAGCAGCACGCTGCTGACGGTAGGCACGGTGGCCGCGCCGCGCACGGTGCTGCTGTCGGCGCAGATCGAGTTCTAAGCCCGGCGCTGCGGCGCAGCGCTTACGGTCCGATCAACTCGGTCTTGGCCGCAGCCACCGATAGCATTGCCGGCAGCGTCACGCCGTTCTTCACGGCCAGGATCTCGGCCATGACGCTGACGGCAATTTCAGCGGGCGTGCGGCTGCCGATGTAGATGCCCACCGGTGCGCGCAGCCGCTGCAACGACGCTTGCGTTTCGTCGAAGTGTTCGATGAGACGCTGGCGGCGCGCGTCGGTGTTGCGCCGTGAGCCTATCGCGCCGATGTAGAACGCCGCGCTGTGCAGCGCTTCCAGCAGCGCCAGATCATCCAGCTTAGGATCGTGGCTAAGCGCCACGATGGCGGTGCGCGTGTCGGGGCGCATGGCGCGCACGGCGTCGTCCGGCATCTCGCCCGTGATCGTCACGCCCGGCACCGACCAGCCGCCCACGTGCTCGGCCCGGGGGTCGCAGACGGTCACGGCAAAGTCATTGAACAGCGCCATCGTGGCCACGTACTCGGCCAGGGCGCCCGCGCCGATCAGCAGCATGCGGTATTGCGGGCCCAGCGTATGCGACAGCGTGTCGCCGTCAAACCGCAACGCCTCCGGCGCCTGGGCGGGCGTTTGCGTTACCGCGCCGCTGGCGCAATTGACGGTGCGCTGGATCAGCACACCGGCTTCAAGCTGCCGCACCAGCGCATCCAGCAAGGCAAGGTCGGGGTTGAATTCCAGCAGCAATTCCAGCGTGCCGCCGCAGGGTAGACCAAAGCGATGCGCGTCGTCGGCGTCGATGCCATAACGCAGCAGCTGCGGCGTGCCCGAGCCGATGCCGGGGCCGCCGTGGGCGGACGTAAAGCGCAGGATCAGATCGTCTTCAATGCAACCGCCCGACACGGATCCCACGCAACGCCCGTCATTGCGCAACACCATCATGGAACCGGCCGGGCGTGGCGACGAGCCCCACGTTCTGGCGACCGTGGTCAGCAGCACCGGCTCGCCCGCCGCCCGCCAATCGCGCGCAGCGCGCAGGACGCGGACATCAACACTTTCCATTCAACGCACTCCTATCCCTTCGCCGTATTGCGCGTTATGCACAGCCGGGTATGCAGCACCGTCGCTGCATACCCGCCATCCGCTCCGCTACGCCACCGTTCGCACCGGCAAGCTTCGCACCCGCTTACCCGTCGCCGCGAAGATCGCGTTACACAGCGCGGGCGCCACGGGCGGCACCGGCGGTTCGCCCACGCCGCCCGGCGGCAGCGCGTGATCATTGTTCACCAAATGCGTGCGGATCACACGCGGCGATGCATTGTGGCGCAGCACTTCGTAGTCGTAAAAATTGCTTTGCTTGACGCGCCCCTTCTCAAAGGTGATTTCGCCCAGCAAGGCCAGGCTCAAGCCCATGATGGCGCCGCCCTCCATCTGCGCGCGGATGCGCTCGGGGTTGATCTGGGGGCCGCAGTCGATCGCCATGTCCACCGCCACCACCTGTACCTCGCCCTTGTCATTGACCGCCACTTCCACGACCGTGGCCGTGTAGCTCATGAAGCTATAGCAGAACGCCAGGCCCAGCCCATGTCCCTTCGGCAAGTTTCGTTCCCAGTTGGCGCCGTCCGCCGCCGCTTCGATTACCCCGCGCAGGCGGCCGGTGTCGTAAGGGTAGCGCTCGGGCGACTCGGTGTAGTTCCAGCTGTCGCCCAGATCACCCGGATTGATTTTCCGCGCCGGCCCAATCAGGTCCAGCGCGTACTGCTTGGGATCCTTGCCCGCGCGGTGCGCCAGTTCGGCGATAAAGCTTTGCGCGGCGAACGCATGCGGAATATTGGCCACCGACCGGAACCAGCCGATGCGCGTGTGCGCAGCCACCTCGCCCGTTTCCACGCGCACGTTAGGAATGACGTAGGGCATGTTGATGGCCGACATCGCGGACTCAAACAGCTGCTCGCCCTTGGCGCCTTCGGCAAACAACGACGCAATGGTGGGCGCGGCGCTGCGATGCAACCAGGACTGCACCTTGCCGTCTTTGTCCACGACGGCTTCCAGGTGTTCGGCCGACACAGTGTGCAGGTAGTCGTGATGAATATCGTCTTCGCGCGTCCACACCAGCTTGACCGGCGTGCCCGCCGGCATGGCCTGCGCGACGATCGCGGCTTCATCCACGTAATCGGGTTTGGACTTGCGCCCGAAGCCGCCGCCCAGCAGCAGCACGTTGACCTTGACCTGTTCAGGCGCGAGCTTCAAGCGCTTGGCCACCGCTTCCTGCGCCGCCGCAGGGTTTTGCACCGACGTCCAGACTTCGGCGCGGCCCCCTTCAATGCGCACGGTGGCCACCGGCGTTTCCATGGACGCATGCGCCAGATGCGGCACGTGGTAGTCGGCCGAGTAGCGCTCGGCGTCGCCCGCCTTGGCCCACGCTTGCGGCGCATCGCCCTGGTTGCGCATGACCTTGCCCGGCTTGCGGCTGGCGGCAAGCAGCTCCTGGCGATAGGCGGCCGAATCGTAGTTGCCGTTGGGGCCGTCGTCCCAGTCGATCTCCAGCGCGGCGCGGCCTTGCATGGCGGACCACGTGTTGCGCGCCACCACCGCCACCCCGCCCAGCGGTTGAAAGACCGGCGCGCCCGTCATGGCGGGAATGTCCACCACCTTGATGACGCCCGGCACAGCCAGGGCCCGCGCGCTGTCCACGCGCCTAGGGTTGCCGCCGACCACCGGTGGCCGCGCCACCACGGCATAGACCATGCCCGGCAACCGGACATCCATGCCATAGGTGGCCTGCCCCTTGCCGATCGCTTCCAGGTCCACCAGCCGGACCTCGTTCTTGCCGATATAGCGGAATTCTTCAGGCGTCTTCAGCTTGAGCGCGCCGGCTGCCGGCACGGGCTGCTTGGCCGCATCAAGAGCCAGTTCGCCATAAGACAGCCGCCGGCCGGTCGCCGCGTGCACGACCTCGTGCTGGCTCGCGCGCACCTCGGCCACCGGCACCGACCAGCGCGCGGCGGCTGCCGCTTCCAGCATCTGCCGGGCAGCTGCGCCCACGCGCCGCATCGGGGCCAGAAAATGGCGCACGCTGCGCGAGCCGTCTACGTTCTGATTGCCGTAGCGTGCTTCATCCGCTTGCGCCTGCACCACGCGCACGCGCGCCCAATCGGCTTCCAGTTCGTCTGCCACGACCATGGGCAGGCTGGTGCGCACGCCCGTTCCCATTTCGGCACGGTGCGCCACGATGGTGACGGTGCCGTCGGACGCGATGGTCACAAACGCCAATGGGTCGTCCACCGTGCCGCCGGGCATGCTGTCGGCCCCGTACTTCTTGGGTTCCGCGTCGGCCGCCCACGCGGCGCTGACCAAGCCATTGCTGGTGACGGCCAGCGTCAGGGCGCCGACGCCCGCTTTCAGAAAGCCACGGCGCGACAGCGCGGAAGAAGACTTGTGGTCGACAGTAGAGGAAGTGGCGATCGTCATCACTTGGCTCCCTTTGCAAGTTGTGCCGACGCCTGCTTGATCGCGGCGCGGATGCGGGGATACGTGCCGCAGCGGCAGATGTTGCCGCTCATGGCGTCATCGATCTGCTGTTCAGTCGGTGCGGGCGTGGTCTTGAGCAGGCTGACGGCCGTCATGATCTGGCCCGCCTGGCAATAGCCGCATTGCGCCACATTGTTCTCGACCCAAGCCTGCTGCACGCTGCGCCCCACGGGGTCGGCGTCCATGCCTTCGATGGTGGAAATCGCCCGGCCCGCCACGGCGGAAACGGGCGTCACACAGGATCGGATCGCCTGCCCGTCCAGGTGCGCCGTACAGGCGCCGCACAAGGCCATGCCGCAGCCGAACTTGGTGCCGGTCATGCCAAGCTCATCGCGCAGCACCCACAGCAAGGGCATGTCATCAGGCGTGGATACCTCTTTGGCCTGGCCGTTGACGTGAAATTGAGTCATGGGGCAATCCTGTTTTGTAGCGTTGAGGGTTCGGCGGGTCTCGGCCAAGTTGTTGATGCTGCGCGAGCGTGGACGTTTTGCCAACTAGGCATTTTCCGTAATCGCCACCCCGCCGGGTAGCGCATTTCGCTGGATTTCTTGCCCAATCCTACGATGGGGCGCCGCTGATCCTGCGCGAAATCCACTACCGCCTGTTGATGAGCGACCAGGCCGCCCGCGTACGGCAGATTGCCGCCGTGGACGGCCAGGGTCATCGCATCGCCAAGTCAATCGACTGGCTGAAGCTGAACTACGCGCGGCCCTTGCTGGAGTGGCTGCGCTTGAGCGAGGCCAAGCGTCTGATGCTGAGGCGTAGACGGGATCAGATGCGTCGGGTCATAGGCATCGGTCACATGCTTCAGCTCAAGGCTTCGCCGCCGCCAACTGCCGGTCCAGCGCTGCCTGCGCGCGACGGCTGCTGGGTTCATCGACCCGTTCTGACAGCACGCCGACCAGCCGACGCAGCTGGTCGGGCGTCAGCCCCACATTCATGGAAATCCGCATATGTGCCTGCAACTGCGCATCCACTCCCGTCATGGCCGACAGCATGCCCACCGTGGCGAGTTCGCGGCTTTGCCAGTCCAGGTTGTCGCGTTCGAAGATCGCACCGAATAGATGCGCGCGCAGGTAGTCATTGATGATCGGGGCGAAGTCGAACAAGGGGCCTTGCACCGGCCCGCCAGACAAGCGCGTCTGGTTGGCGGTGCCGGCCGCAAGCAGCGCGTCGCCGGTGGGGATCGGTTTGCTGGGCGGGCTGCCGGCGGCATCGGTAATGCCGCGCTGCTTGCGCGCGTCGCGCACCTTCATCAGCTCGCCCAGCGCATTCAAGCTGCGCGGAAAGCCCGCGTACGCATACACCTGCACCAGCACTTCCTGCGTATCGGCAAGGCTCAAGCCGGCATCCAGGCCCTGGTCAAGCGCCTGGCCCAAGCGCGCATCGCCTGCCGCCGCGAAGGCGGCAATCGGGATGATCGCTTGCTGGCGCAGCGTGAGCGCCGCGCTGGCCTGCTCCAGCGGCGCCATCAGCAAACCGCCCGCCAGCAGAAGCGACTTCGGCCACGACAGCAGCCCTTTAACGTGCGTGGTATTGATCATCGCTGACCTTCTCCATCCAGGTGACATTCTTGCCGTCCACCGTTGCCGTCACGGCAAGATGGGTCATGGCGGTATCCGGCGCGGCGCCGTGCCAGTGCTTGACGCCGGGCGGGCACCAGATCACATCCCCGGCGCGGATCTCGGTCACCGGCTTGCCCCATTCCTGAGTCAGCCCGACACCGGACATCACCACCAGCTGCTGCCCCGCCGGATGCGTATGCCAGGCCGAGCGCGCGCCGGGTTCAAAGGTGACCAGGCCGCCCGACGCGTTCAGCGTGTCGCGCACGGGCCAGACCGGATCGATACGCGCGCGGCCGGTGAAAAAATTCTCGGGGCCGGCCACGGAAGCCTGTTCTCCCGAACGCACGATCTGTTGCGCGCCCTGCGGCGTGGGTTCGGCGGCGGCACCAGCCGATACGGCAAGCGCGCCCGACAGCAGCAGCGGGCTGGGTATGGGCAATTTCATCTTCAGCTTTCTCCAGGGCGGGGTAGGGATACCCACTGTAGAAGCCGAGGCATTGGTTGATAAGCCCGTAAAATCCGCATGCGCTAGTGAAGGAAATTCACCAATGGCAAAAGAGAACTTGAACGACCTGCGCGCCTTCGTGGTGGTGGCGCGGGAACGCAGCTTCACCCGTGCCGCCGCGCAACTGGGCGTGTCGCGCTCGGCGCTTAGCCACGTGATGCTGGCACTGGAATCTCGGCTGGGCGTAAGGCTGTTGACGCGCACGACACGCAGCGTCTCGACCACCGAAGCGGGCGCACGGCTGCTGACCTCGCTGGCGCCGCGCATCGATGAAATCGACCAGGAGCTGGAATCGCTGAGCGACTTGCGCGACCGGCCCGCGGGCAGCTTGCGCATCACTGCGCATGATCACGCCATCGTCACCGCCTTGTGGCCCAGGCTGTTGCCGCTGATGCGCGAATACCCCGACATCAACATCGAGTTCAGCGTGGACTACGCCTTCACGGACATTGCTGCCGGGCAGTTCGACGCGGGCGTGCGCGTAGGAGATCGCGTCGACAAGGACATGGTGGCGGTGCGCATTGCGCCCGACCTGCGCATGGCAGTAGTAGGGTCGCCCGGCTATGTGGCCAGCCGCCCCGCCCCGGCCACGCCGCAAGATCTGACGGCGCAGCGCTGCATCAACCTGCGCCTGCCCACCTTGGGCGGCCTGTATACCTGGGACTTGGAAAAGGATGGGCAGGCCGTCAAGGCGCGCGTGTCAGGGCAGGTGACCATGAACAACACGTTCCTGATGCTGCAAGCGGCGCTGGACGGCATGGGGCTGGCGTATGTGCCCGCCGATCTGGCGCAACCGCATATCGACGCGGGGCGGCTCACGCCTGTGCTGCAAGACTGGTGGCCGACGTTTCCGGGCTATCACCTGTACTACGCCAACCACCGCCATCCTTCCCCCGCGCTGGCGCTGGTGATCGACGCCCTGCGGTATCGCAGGGCGTGATGGTCAGAACTCGTCCCAGTCGTCCTGGTCGTTGCTTGACTTGGCGGCGCGCGGCACGGCATCAGTCGTCTTGGGTTGCTGACGCGGCTTCGCGATAGCAACCGTCTTGGCCGGGCTTGTGCGGTCCATGGGTTTGCGCGGCGCGGTGGAGGCTGCCGCCGATTGCGTTGCAGGCGTTGCGGCGGGCCGTGCTGCGGATTGCGCGCGCTGTGGCACGTGTGCGGGGGCCGGTGAGGCGATGCGCCGTGCGCCGTGCTGTGAAATGTGCTGTGAAACGTGCTGTGAAACGTGCTGTGCAGAAGACGGCGCGCCTTCCTGGCCCGACAAGCGGAACACACCCACCAGCGCCACCATTTCCGCCGCCTGAGAATTCAAGCTGTCGGCCGCGGCCGCCGCTTCTTCCACCAGCGCCGCGTTCTGCTGCGTGACTTCGTCCAGCTGCGACACCGCCAGGCTTACCTGCGAGATGCCCTGGTCCTGCTCCACCGTAGCCGTGCCGATCTCGCCGATCAACGTGGCCACATGACGCACCTGGTCGACCACTTCGGTAATCAGCTGCCCCGCGTTATCCACCGTCTGACCGCCAAGTTCGACCTTGGCGATGCTTTCCTCAACCAAGCCCTTGATTTCGCGCGCGGCGCTGGCCGAGCGCTGCGCCAGCGTGCGGACTTCGCTGGCGACGACGGCAAAGCCGCGTCCCTGCTCGCCCGCCCGCGCGGCCTCGACGGCGGCATTCAGGGCCAGGATGTTGGTCTGGAATGCGATCGAATCGATGATGCCGATGATGTCGCCGATCTTCTGTGCGCTGGTGGAAATTTCCGCCATCGTGCGCACCACATCGCCGACGGCAGCGCCGCCCTTCTCTGCGCTGACGCTGGTCTTGCCGGCCAGATCAGCGGTGGTACGTACGGTGTCGGCGTTCTGACGCACCGTGGACGTCATCTGCTCCATCGACGCAGCCGTCTCTTCCAGATTGGCAGCTTGTTCTTCCGTGCGTTGGCTCAGGTCGGTATTGCCTGCCGAGATCTGATTCGCACCGGTGGAGATGGCCTCGCTGCTCTGGCGGACGCGGCTGACAATGTCGGCCAGCTTTTGCCGCATCGCTTCCATGTTCGCCAGCAGGCTGTCGTTGTCGCCCGCGCGCAGCTGCACCGGCACAGACAAATCGCCTGCGGCAATGTGTTGCGCGACCTGCACGGCATAGGCGGGTTCACCGCCCAGCTTGCGGACCACAGATCGCGTGATCAGCACCGACACCGCCACGCCCACAATTGCCATCAACGCCGCCAGCACGGTGGTCAGCGCCACCGACCACGCCACGCTGGCGTCAGCACGATTGGCAACCACTGTCGCCTGATCCTGCTGGTATTGGCCCATGTCGTGCAGAACCTTGAAGTAGGCCGCCTGAATGGGCGGCAGTTCACGCAACAGCACCGTGGTGGCTTCGGAGTCCTTGCCTTGCGTGGCAAATTGCAAGGCCTTGTCGATCGACTGCCGGTACGGCACGCGTGCCCGCTCCAAGGCTTCCACGAACGCCTTGCCTTCGGCGTTGATGGCGCGTCGCTTCAAGGTGTCGATGTTGTCGGTGATCTCTTTCAGCGTCTTTTCCTGCTCGGCCATCAGTGCCGTCATTCTTGCCGGATCATCTTCCAGCACGATGTCGCGCGCCATGCGGGAGCGGGCCTGAATGCCTTCCTTGATCTGGCTGACGTACAGCAGATTGCCGATACGCACGTTGGTCAGCAGTTGCACGTCGGAGCGGATTTCATTCAGGTAGTAACGCGCGGCGACCAGCCCGCTTACCCCCAGCACCACAACGATGGCAAACGCCAGCCCCAACGACTGCCCCAATGAAAGCTTTCTAAATACAGACATCAAACCTATCCCTAAAGATTGCGAATCCGAACACGATGACGACCCGTCTCCCCCTTCGCTCGTACAAGGCGGCAGGCCTGGTGTGGCCGCACGCCGCCCCACTACTTTGCTTACGGCAGACGCCGGGTCAAGCTGTAGACCGCCATTTACGTTTTGCGGACCTGTTTGGCCCGCCCTTGATATCCATCAAATGGAACAGGTCATACCGATGCCAGGCGTAAAGGCGCGGCGTGCGCAAGGGGCGCGCGCTCTGCGGCGTCCGCTTCCAGCTTGAAGCCTTGCACCAGCTGCGCCAGATGCGCGGCCTGATCCTGAAGCGTCTGCGCAGCGGCGGCGGCCTGTTCCACCAACGCGGCGTTCTGCTGCGTCGCGGTGTCCATCAGACCCACCGCATTGCCGATTTCGGTAATGCCGGTGCGCTGTTCCTTACACGCCAGATCGATTTCCGCCACGATGCTGTTGACGCGTTGAATGCGGCCCACCACCCGTTCCATGGTGCCGCCCGCCTCGCGCACCAAGGCGTTGCCTGCGGCGATCTGGTCCACCGACGATTCGATCAGCGCCTTGATTTCGCGCGCCGCGCTGGCGCTTCGTTGCGCCAATGTGCGCACTTCCCCTGCCACCACCGCAAAGCCGCGGCCTTCTTCGCCGGCACGCGCGGCTTCGACCGCTGCGTTGAGCGCCAGAATGTTCGTCTGGAACGCGATGCCGTCGATGACGGCGATGATGTCCACGATCTTGCGCGCGTGGCCATCGATGCCGTCCATCGTCTGCACCACCTGCTGCACCACGGCGCCGCCTTCCTGTGCGGTGGTCGACGCCTCTTTCGCCATTTGCGAGCCTAAGCTCGCATTGTCGGCGTTGTGTTGCACGGTGGCGGTAATTTCTTCCATGGCAGCGGCGGTCTGCTCCAACGAGCTGGCCTGCTGCGCGGTGCGGTCAGACAAGTCCTGGTTGCCCGCCGCGATCTCGCGGCTGGCCAGGCGGACCGACTGCGCCGCGCCCCGGATCTCCAGCAGGATGGTCGATATCTTGTCGGCGAAGCGGTTGAACGCCGCACCGATCTGCGCCAACTCGTCGTGGCCCGATGCCGACAGGCGGCGCGTCAGGTCGCCTTCGCCGCTGGCGATGTCTTCCAAGGCCCGCTGGATGCGAGGCAGGCCGCGCAGCTGATGGCGAACCACGAGAGTCAGCAAGCACACGGCCACCAGCAAGGCCACGGTGGTAATGGTGATGGCAAGACTGGTCATCACGGTCACAGGTTCCAGGGCCAGCGCCTGGTCAATCGACACCACCAGCGTCCACGGCGTGCCCGCCACGGCGCTGGCGAACAGCACTTGATCCACGCCGCCAATGGTCTGTTCACGCGCCGTGCCGTTGCGCGCCAGCCCTTGCAGCGTGGACAGCTCCAGCCCTGGATCGATCGCCGTCACAGGCTTGAGCGCGAGGCCCGCATCAGGGTGCGCCAGGATCTGCCCCTTATCGTCCAGCAGGAACGCGAAGCTCTTGGGCGTGGCGCGGATCTCGGCAACGGTCTTGACGATGGTGTCCAGGTGCATGTCGGATCCCACCACAGCCGCGACCTGGCCGTTTTCCCGCACGGCCTGCACAAAGCTCACCACCAGCTTGCCGGTGGACGCGTCGACATAGATGGGCGTGATGGCGGGGCCGTTGGTCTGCGCCGCTTGCGCATACCAGGGCCGGACGGTGCCGTCATAGCCCGCCGGCATGGGGTGGTTGAAGATGATGCGCTTGTCGGCGTACACGATGAAGCTGTCATCGAAGCCGCCCGCCTGGCGCGTGGCCGCCGCCATATCCAGCGCCACGTTCTGGGGCTGGCGCACCGCGCCTTCCAGCGAACCCGTGATGCGTTGCTTTTCAGTCACCCACCCCGCCAGTTTCTCGGCGTGGTTGCGGGTGATCTGACTGATACTGTGGTCCACTTGCGCAATCGTGTTGTTCCTGGCCACCCAGACGGTCGCGATGGATAACACCACCATCGACGCGATCGTAATGGCCACACACAGCGCAACAAGCCGGTTCCGGATTGACTTGATCATGAATATTCTTCCTGGAGGCCACGCCTCGCTGCTCGCGGTACAGGCGTGCAAGAGTTCCGCCACCTCGGCTTGCGAGGTGCCACATTGTGGCGATATGTGATTAATTTTTTCTTAATCGTGCGGGGGCAACGGACGCGTGCAACGGGCACGTGTACCGAACGCGGATTGGTTCATTAAGAAATTTTTAATGGCGTTGAACGACAATCAGCGCCGCCTATTCCAGAGCCGCCTTCGGAGATAAAACACTGTGACGACCCGGACCCTTCTAGTCGAAGACGACGCGATGCTGGCCGAGGCCCTGACCACCACGCTGCTGCGCGATGGCGCCGACCTGACCGTGGTCAGCGACGCCGCCGCCGCAAAATTCAGCTTGCTTGATCACGCGTTCGAAATCGTGCTGCTGGATCTGGGGCTGCCCGACGGCTCGGGCCTGGACGTCTTGCGCTTTCTTCGCGCCCGCTGCGACATCACGCCCGTCATCATCATGACGGCCCGCGACCGCCTTAGCGATCGCATCGCCGGGCTGGATGCAGGCGCCGACGACTATCTGGTGAAACCGTTTCAGGTCACCGAACTGCTGGCGCGCATGCGCGCCGTCACGCGGCGCAGCAAGGGCCGGGTCGCGCCGTCAATGTCGTGGGGCAACCTGACGCTGCTGCCAACGAGCCACCTGGCTCTTGTTAACGGCAAGGAAGTCCAGCTCAGCGTGCATGAGTTCCGCACCCTGCAAGCGCTGATGGCCAGAAACGGGCACCCTGTGTCGCGCGATGCGCTGGAGCAAGAGGTCTACGGCATGAGCGGCGCCATCGGCAGCAATACCGTCGCCGTGTATGTGCATCAGCTGCGCAGAAAGGTCGGCAGCGAACGCATCGAAACCGTGCATGGTTTTGGATATCGTCTGGGCGCCGAGAGCTGAAGATGCATGCGTCATGGTTGAAGTCGCTGCGCCTGCGATTGGTGACGGGCATCATCCTGACGCTGATGGTGTCATGGCTGGTGCAGTTTTCATTGCATTGGACGGACGTCATCCGCGAGAACACCGGCGTCCGTGACAAGGACCTGATGAACGCCGCCCAGGTCGCACTGGTTTCCGTAGCGGCGGTCCGGGCGCCCAAAGACAGCCAGGACACCCATACGCAGCTGCAACGGCGTTGGGTGGCGGCATCGTCCAAACATGCGCTGCTGGTGTTCGACATGGCCAGCGGACGGTTGCTATTCCGATCGCTGGATGCGCCCTCGTCCGCCATTGCAGAATCCGGCAAGACGGGCACGTCCACGCGGTATGTGGATGGCGAGGGTTGGCGGGTGTATTCGGCAATCGACAATGAAGCGTCGATTCAAGTCGTGGTGGCCTCACCGCTGGCGCGCTATGACCAGCAATTCACCGACCGCCTGATCCTGGGGTCGATCGTGACGCTGATCATGTTTCTGATGCTGGCCGGCGTATCGCTGCTGGTCAGCAGCCTGGCGCTGCGGCCGGTGTCACGGCTGACCCAGACGCTGCGAAAGCGGCATGTCATGGACATCAGCCCGCTGTGTGAAAAGCAGGTGCCCACTGAAATCCAGCCGCTGATCCGGGCATTCAATCAGCAACACGCCCGCCTGCGCGCCGTCATCGACAACGAACGCGATTTTCTGTCCAACGCCGCCCACGAACTGCGCACGCCGCTTGCCGTGTTGACCGTGCAAACCGAAAACGCGCTGCGCACTGACGACATCGACGAGATCAAGGCCCTGCTGCAAAAGATGGCCGCCACCACGCAACGCAGCTCCCGGCTGGCAGAACAGCTGCTGGACATGGCGCGCCTGGAATCCGGCGACGCAGCCGCCCCCACGGCGCACGTGGACCTGGCCGAAGTGGTGCAGCTGGTCTGCCAAGAACTGGACATGACAGCCCAGGACCGCCACCAGAAAATCATCCTGGACCTGGACCCTTGCCTTGTCACCGGTCACGTGGACTCGCTGGGCATTCTTGCGCGCAACCTGCTGGACAACGCCTGCCGCTACAGCGGCACCGCCAGCTCCGTGCTGGTGCAATGCAAGCGCGACGCAAACGGCGTTGAACTGGCCGTCATGGACGACGGCCCAGGCATCCCGCTGGCAGAACGCGAAAAAATCTTCGAACGCTTTTATCGGGTGCCGGGCACGGTGGAACAGGGAAGCGGCATCGGATTGGCGCTGGTCTGGCGCATCGCCAAGCAACACCAGGCAACGGTGAGCGTGTCGTCGGGGATTGGGGGGATGGGGGTGGCGTTCAGGGTGAGGTTTGCGGGGGAATGATGAATTGAGCCCATTGCTGGCTGGCAATGAGGCGCAATGTATGACCTCACTCTTCAAGTCGCCGAAGAACGCATGCAGCGGTCGCTTGAATGGAACCTTGCGCATCAATATGGGTCCAGCGCTTTACAACGCGTTGCCTGTCCAACTGCATGCGCACGATGCGTTCATTGGCGTCTGAAGGATCATTCGTGCGCGCACCAACCCGAGCGAATAATGTGGCGGGCGGCGCCTGAAGCCAGAATCCATGAAACGGTACCTTCTGATGGTCCGCGCATCGTTCAACGCGCCTTCGGCAATCTTCCCGCTCAAACGCCGCGTCGGCAATCACAGCGCACCCTGCCCGCAACAACAGCCCCGCGCGAGCCGCCTGCTCTGCATAGACCTGCTCGGATAGCTCAGCCCGATAAGCCGCGTCGGGCAGCGTCGAATCCAACGTCACTCCACACAGGCGCTTGCGGATGCGGTCGCTGGACAGTACGCGGGCGCCAGGCGCAGGACCAATATCGTGTGCGATTGCCGCAGCCAACGAGGATTTTCCAGATCCGCTGAGACCGCCGATCGCAACCAGCCTGACGGTGCGTTGCACCAGGCAGGCCACTGCCGTATCAACATAGTTGCGGACCTTCGCCAACAGAGACGCTCTGTTTTCCTCAGCGGACTCCGCAGCCTGCGCGCAAAGGACTTGGGCGCGGATGGCGGCCCTTAACGACATAAAGAGCGGCATCAAGGCCATGCCGCCTTCGTCGTCACTGATGTCCAGATAGCGGTTCATCACCAAGGTGGCATATTTGGGTAAGCCCTGTGACCGGAGGTCCATGATCAGGAAGGCCAGGTCATAGAGCACATCGATGGTCGCCAGCGAATCGTCGAATTCAAGGCAGTCAAACAAGATAGGAATCCCGTTGATCACGCAAATATTGCGTAGGTGCAGGTCACCGTGACAATGCCTCACTTTTCCGGCTTCCGCGCGTCTTGCCAACAGCGGCGCATGTAACTTCAACTCATCGCGAAGCGCTGCAAAAAGAACTTCCAGCTTACGGACAGGCAAACCGGAAAGCCGAACGAGCAGCGTCTCGGTCATCGCGATGATCTCCGCTAGCGCCGAAAGCGTATTCACGCCCTGCACAATCGGAGAATGGTCATGGAACGAGGCGATCACGCTTGCGGTGTGTTCAGCGATTGCAGTTGTCATCCGCCCTCGCCGCACGATGGCCTCCAACAATGCGTCGTCGGGAAACCGACGCATCTCGACCACGGCGTCGATCATTTCACCGGCGCCGTCGAAGGAAATCTGGCCGTTGTGCTCTCGCATGATGCGTCGTACAGCCAAATACAACTCAGGCGCGGTAAGTCGATTCAACTCCAACTCTCGCTGGCACGACGCCAAGCGACGCGCGGCGGTGGAAAGGTCAATATACGGAAGCCGTATGGCCTTCTTCAGCTTATAGGCGCGCGCCCCGGCAAGTACAACGACAGAGATATGGGTATGGATCTGCACGATCTTATCCGCCGGCACGCCGTGAACATGCGGATTGGTCAAGAAATCCAGCGTCGCGGCCTGGCTGTCGGTGTTCAAAATCCAGTTCCTGTGTCGATCCCCCGTCGTGTCCAGACATACGCGTGAGGAGCCCGCGCCCTCGTCGCCGGCTCCCGCAAGACGCGGGAGGTTTCAGCTTAAAGCGAAGCGGCGGCGCGGGACATTGACTTCCGTCAACTGTGATCGGTCAGGTCAGCGCAGACTGATTACTGATTTTGAGATCCGGGATCTGCATCCCTCGTCAGGACGCCAAGGCGACGCACCGCTCAGAACGCACGCGCATGGATCAAGTTAAGGAGAAGAGCCTTATGCAAGCCGACTACGAGCCCTATGTGGCGCTGTACAAATATGGCCTCAATACTGCATTGGCCATGGCCGAAAATTACTTCGACAGTGCGCGCCAGCTGCGCACTTTGCAGTTGAAGACGGATAAGGAAATGTTGGCGTTCGCGCAGCACGCCAGCGCCGAAATGGAATCCATGTCCTCGGTCAGCGCCATTTGCACCTATCAACAAAAGCTGGCGGCCGACCTGTTCGGACGTCAAATGAATTATCTGCGTGAACTGGAGAAAATCGCGCGAGCCGCCACCTCATCTGCCTCCGCCGCGCTGAAAGACAGTAAGAATCCATGGCAGGAACGGGTATCGGAGATCGCCTTTGGCGTTGGCCAGTTCCTTTCCAATGGCAACGCCAATGCAAGCAGTTCTGCGGCCGAAGGCAAGCATGCGTAGCATCTCAGACCGAAGAATGGAGGAAGATCCGTTCCAAGCAATGAATTACTGGAAGGAAGCGCTGATCGCCCAAGCTACCGGAGGCAGTTCACCGGCAGCCTTGACGCTTGCGCTGGCAGACTGGTGGATCCATCTAAGCACCGCCCCGGGGACGCAGCTGGAGCTAGGGCTCAAGTATGGCGAGGCGCTGGCGGCCCTATATCAACACGCCGTCCAGCCCTGGGGCAAGCCGCCCCATAGCACCGCCGATCTGCCAGCCGATGACCAGGGCAATGCTGAAACCGCGTGGCGGCGCGAGCCTTTCAGCCTGTGGTGGCATACATTTCTGATGAGCCGCCGTTGGTGGATTGACGCCACGAGCCGGGTGCCTGGCGTGGCGCCCCACCACGCAGACCTGGTTTCATTCTGCGCCAGCCAATGGTGCGATGCCTTCTCGCCCGCAAACTTTCCCTGGTCGAACCCTGTGGTGCTGGAGCACTATTTACGCGCACGGGGCAACAATCTGACGACAGGGCTGTGCAACCTGCTTTCCGATATCCAGCGCAGGATCGTGCAGGCCCCTGAGGAAGGCATGGAGCACTTGCGCGTCGGCAAGACGCTTGCAATCACCCCCGGGGCGGTGGTTTTCGAGAACCCTCTGATCGAGTTGATACAGTATGCGCCCTCAACCTCCACGGTACGCCCAGAGCCTATCCTGATCACGCCAGCCTGGATCATGAAGTACTACGTTCTGGACCTGTCGCCAGAAAACTCCCTGATCCGGTATCTGGTAGCCCAGGGCTACACCGTCTTCTGCATTTCATGGCGCAACGTGGACTCGGCCGACCGGAATCTTTCGCTGGACGACTACCGCCGCCTGGGATTCATGGCAGCGCTGGATGCAGTCTGCCGGATCATACCCGGCCAACGTGTACACGCCATCGGCTACTGCCTGGGCGGCACCCTGCTCTCAATCGCCGCGGCCGCGATGGCCGGGCGCAAGGATAGACGGTTGGGCACACTCACCCTCTTGGCGGCGCAAACAGATTTCACCGAACCAGGTGGCCTGGGCCTATACATTGACGCGAGCGAAGTCTATTTCCTGGAAAGCCTGATGTGGGCACAGGGCTATCTTTCGGCAGGTCAGATGTCTGCCGCGTTTCAGTCGCTGCGGCCGGTCAGCGATACTGCCGCGCGCGCTGTGCGCCGGTATCTGCTTGGCGAGCACTCGGCACCCACCGATTTGATGGCATGGAATGCGGACTCGACACGCATGCCTTACCGCATGCACACGGAGTATCTGCGAAAGCTCTTCCTGAACAACGAGCTCGCGGCTGGCCGCTACCAGGTGGACGGCCGCATGATCTCCCTGCGCAACATACGCATGCCGATCTATGCCGTGGGAACGCAGAACGACCGTATCGCCCCGTGGCATTCTGTGTACAAGATCCATTACCAGACTGACGCCGACATCCGCTTCGTCCTGGCCAGCGGCGGCCACAATGCAGGGATAGTGAGCGAACCTGGACACAAGGGACATTCCTATCGCGTGCACGAAGCCGGGCCGGAAGGTCTGCGTGTCGGCGCCGACGAATGGGTAGCCGAAAGTTCACTGCACATCGGTTCGTGGTGGCCGGACTGGAAAGCGTGGCTCGATGCCCACTCGGGTCCGCCGCTGCCTGCACGGCACTCACTGGGTGAATCCGGCGCTGACCAGACTTCGCTGACGCCCGCGCCCGGCCGCTTTGTACTTCAAGAGTGAAATCAATCGGAGAAATCAAGGCCTGCTGGCTTCTGAACGGCAGGTCTTTTCTTGACCCGACTCGACAACAATCCTGCTTGCATCCAGTCTCACGTCAGGGCACCAATACTGCCGTCACGTTGATGCGCCCCTGGCGGACGTCATCCAATGCTTCATTCGCGAGTTCAAGCGGATAAATGTGGACGTCGCAATGCACGTCCGCAGCGATAGCAACTTCCAAAAACTCGTTAGCATCAGCTCGGGTCAGATTCGCAACGGAGACGAGCCGGCGTTCTTCCCATAGCAGGCGATACGGAAACGCGGGAATATCCGACATGTGTATACCTCCGCAAATCACGTCCCCCCCTTTTCGGACTGTCTTCAACGCAAGCGGGACCAGCTCGCCAACGGGAGCAAATATGATGGCGGCATCCAGGGGTTCCGGCGGCTTACTGAGGCTATCTCCCGCCCATGCGGCCCCCAGAGCACGAGCACGCTGCTGAGCGGCGATATCACCCACGCGCGTAAATGCGTAAACGCGTCTGCGTTGCCAGGCGCAAACCTTTGCAAGCACTTGCCCCGCTGAACCGAATCCGTATATGCCCAGCGCCTCCGCCTTGCCCGCTACTCGCAGTGCCCGCCAGCCGATGACGCCTGCGCACATCCAGGGCGCCATGGCTTGCGCCGTCCGGGTTGTGGGTACCGGAAACAAATAACGCGCGTCGGCAATCAGATGCGAGGCAAAGCCTCCATCCCGCGTGTAGCCCGTGAATTCCGCGAAATCGCAAAGATTCTCGCGTCCCGCCAGGCAATATCTACACGCTCCGCAAGCCTTCGCGAGCCAAGCCGCGCCTACGCGCATTCCAGCCATATCGGGATCGACGCCGACGCCGACTTTTTCCACCGTTCCGATCACTTCGTGACCGGGCGTGATGGGATAGCACAAGCCCGGCAACTCCCCGTCCACGACATGCAAGTCTGTGCGGCAGACGGCGCACGCCTCAACACGGACTCGCACCTGTCCCTGGCCCGGTTCGGGCGTGGCAAGATGCTCCAGAACCAAAGCTTGGCCAGCAGCCCGTTGCGACATGCTCTTCACGTCGTGCTCCTCAAGTTTTCCAGCCGTCGGGCATGCCGGACATGACTCGTGCCTATTCGATCTGAAGAGTCTTGTTCCGATTGCCCGCCACCTTTGGCAAGGTCAGCACCAGCACGCCGTTTTCGCAGACCGCCTTGGCCCCAGCCTGATCGATGGGACTGGCCAACGATATCGAGCGTTGAACCCTCCCCCAGAACCGCTCCTGCCGGACCACATTGCCCTCCTCCTTCACTTCACGATTCTTTTCCTTATTGGCCGAAATCATCACGGTGTTGCCATCAATCTCCACCGATATGTCCTTCTTATCTACGCCTGGAACTTCCGCTTTGAGGACATATTTATCTCCCGACTCCGTCACATCAATGTCCATGCGCGGAGGCTGGTCGTCAGGGTGCTGCCGAATCGGCCGTAAGAATGCCTGGAATACGTCCGCGAAGGGTTCGCTGGAAAAAGGGCTGTATTGCGTCAAGCGCGACATGGCTATCTCCTTTCCGTAAGGTGCGGCGGGCGGACGCCCGCCTGCCAAACAATCTTGCTCTGCCGTGCGCCCAGGTTGTTGACCTTTGTCATGCAGAAAACGGGGACGAAAATCGCACACATTGCATCGCTGCGGAATTTTTCGCGGCAATCACAAAAAGTTGACGGACGTCAAAAGCCAGCGCCGCGTCCGCGCGAAGATGCTTGCATGCACAGGCCTTGAGGCCTGCCACGCAAACAACCGGAGGCGCCATGAAAAACGTACTTATTCCCGTAGATGGATCGGGCAACGCTTTGCGCGCCGTGCGATACATGGTCGACTACGTGCGTGAGCATGGTCCTTGCTCCATACATCTGCTGAATGTTCAGCAGCCGATCGTGTCGGGCACGGTGACGGCATTCTTTGATGCCGACGCAATCCAGGAGTATTACCAGGATGAATCGAAAGTGGCGCTATCGGAAGCAGAAGCCGTCCTGGATAAGGCGGGCGTTGTCTATCAGTCCGCGTTGAGGGTGGGCAACATCACTGAGTGGATAAAGACGTATGCGTCCGAGCAGCGATGCGACCATATTGTCATGGGATCGCGCGGTCTGGGCGCAGCCGGGAGCCTGCTGCTGGGATCCGTCACCCTGAAAGTCCTGCACGCCGTCCATGTTCCGGTCGTCTTGGTGAACTAAGGCGCCGGACGCTACCTGATCATTGTCGATACCCGCCGCGACCACCGGCCAAACGGGTCCGTGACCGCACACACCAGCGCGAACTAGTCTGACTACCGTCAATATTCGCCGCGCTCCAAGATCAATACTTAGCGCATCACCTACTGGAGACAGCCATGTATCAACGCATCCTGGTACCCATTGATGGCAGCCCGACTTCTGACCTGGGCCTGAATGAGGCGATACGCCTTGCGCGGCTGACGAACGCCACGCTGCGTCTGATCCATATCGTTGATGAGTTGTCCTTTGCTCTGGCCGTGGATGCCTACGGCTACTACGCCGGCGAGTTATTGGATCTATTACGAAAAAACGGCGCCGAGCTGCTTGAAAAGGGCATGGCTGCGGTGCGGGAAAGAGGCGTCCTCGTAGAGGGCGTGCTCTATGAGAACCTTGACAAGACCGTGCCGCAACGCGTGATCGCGGAAGCGGAAAGCTGGAAGGCCGATCTGATCGTCATCGGCACGCATGGCCGCCGGGGCGTGCGCCGCATGGTGTTGGGCAGCAGTGCTGAAGGAATTCTGCGGGGGGCTCCTGTACCCGTGCTGCTGGTAAGAGCGCCCGAAGGCACTCAATGATCCCGCGGGAACGTCAATGGATGAGCGATCCGACCTCTCTTCCTGGTGGAAACTGGATGCACAGACCCTGTACGCCCTTCTGGACTGCACCCGTCAGGGACTGGACTCGCAGGCTGCATCGCGACGGCTAGCGCAGGTGCCTGCCCAATCCCGGTTGGCCGGCCTGCGGGGCGGAGCCCGATTGCTGCTGCGCCGCTTTGCGAGCCCCCTGGTTCTCATTCTGCTGATCGCAGGTTCAGTGTCGGCATCCCTTGGCGAGATCGGCAACGCTCTGATCATCGCGAGCATTGTGCTGATGAGCGTCATGCTCGATGCTTTTCAAGAGGCGCGCAGCGCACAGGCAGCGCAGAAACTGCAGCAATCCGTCGCGCAGAAGGCAACGGTGGTCCGGGATGACCAGAGCGTCCGGATTCTTGCAACCGACGTTGTGCCTGGCGACCTGTTGGTGCTGGAGGCGGGAGACATCGTCGCTGCGGACGCGTGGCTGGTTTCCAGTCAACATCTGCAAGTCAACCAGGCGCTGTTGACCGGCGAGTCGTTCCCTGTTGAAAAGAGCGCCGCCGCGCCCAATACGCCGGCAGAACAGGCGATCGACGCCGCGCACGCCGTGCTGGCCGGCACGGCCATCCACAGCGGAAGCGCAACTGCCATCGCGGTGCTCACCGGTGCGCGATCTGAATTGGGCCGTATCGGCGCCAAGATTTCTCAGCGTGAAATGCCGACCGCATTCGAAGTGGACATACAGCGTTTCGGGTATTTCATCATGCGACTGACGGTGTTTCTGGTCCTGTTCGTCCTGCTGGTGAATGCCTTGTTTCACCGGCCATGGCTGGAATCCTTTCTATTCGCCATCGCACTGGCTGTCGGCCTGACGCCGGAACTGTTACCCATGGTGGTGTCGGTCACGCTGGCCAGGGGCGCGATCAGACTCGCTCGCAAGCATGTCATCGTCAAGCAGCTTGCTGTGATCCAGAACCTGGGCACCATGGACGTATTTTGCACGGACAAGACCGGGACACTCACCGAGGCAAGGATCCGCCTTGACAGGACGGTAGACGTGACCGGCAGCCGCAGCGACGGCGTTGCCACGCTGCTACAGGTGAACAGCCACTATGCGGTTAACTCCAACAGCGCTCTGGACGACGCGGTGCTGTCGGCATTCAAGGCCCCTCTGGATGCATGGAATGCGCTTGCCCAGCTGCCTTTCGACTTCGACCGGCGATGGGCAGGAACACTGGTCAACGGGCCATCCGGCGTACAGCTGATCATCAAGGGCGCGCCCGAAGACGTGCTTCGTCTCTGCGCTTCGTTTGCGCCCGGCGGCAACGGCCCGTCCATGCCTTTTACTGACGCCATGCGTCAACAGGCCGTCCAGACCCTGAACGGCATGGAGAATGACGGATTTCGCGTGCTTGCCATTGCATCAAAGCGCCTGGCGGACGGCTGCAGTTCTGTCCGGGCCGACGAGGCCTCGGATATGACGCTGCATGGCTACGCCGCTTTTGCGGACCCGCCCAAGCGCGGGGCCGCCTCGGCATTGAAGGCGCTGCGAGCGCGCGGCGTGCAGATCAAGGTGATCTCCGGAGACAGCGAGCGTGTGACGCGCCATGTCTGCGCGCAACTGCGCCTGCCGGTAAAGGGCGTGCTGACCGGCGCGCAGCTTGCGGCAATGGACACCGACACGCTGCGCGGTCTGGTCGAGAAAACGACACTCTTCTGCCGCATGACTCCCGCGCAGAAGGAACGTGTGGTGCTGGCTTGCAAGCACCAAGGGCACACGGTTGGCTATATGGGAGATGGGATAAACGACGCGCCGGCTCTGCACGCCGCAGACGTAGGGATATCCGTGGAATCGGCAAGCGACGTGGCCCGGGAAGCCGCCCGCGTCATTCTGCTCAGGCGCAGCCTGAGCGTGGTGCATGACGGAGTCCTGGAAGGCCGGCGCACCTATATGAACGTGTTTAAGTACATCATGATGGGCACCAGCTCGAACTTCGGGAACATGTTCAGCATGGCAGGTGCGGCGCTCTTCCTGCCCTTTCTTCCCATGCTTCCGGTTCAGCTTCTGCTGAACAACATGCTCTACGACCTGTCGGAGTTGCCCATTCCCCTGGACAACGTAGACCCCGAGGACGTTGCCCTTCCCCGTCGGCTGGATATTGGCCTTATCCGTCGCTTCATGGTCACGATCGGACCGGTGAGCTCCGCATTCGACTTCATCACTTTCTATCTACTGCTGCACGTGCTCAACGCCACGGAAGCAGAGTTTCAGACATGCTGGTTTGTGGAATCACTATGCACGCAGGTGCTTGTAATCTTCATCATCCGAACGCGGAGAAACCCATTCTTTAGCAGGCCTAATGTCCTGTTGGCGGCCGCATGTTTCATGATCGTCGCCGTAGCGCTCTGGCTTCCCCTTGGGCCGTTATCGGGCCTGTTCTCGTTCGTGGCTCCCCCGCCCCTGTTCTATGTTGTGCTGGGTCCGTTGGTGGCCTGCTATCTCGCCGCGGTCCAGGAAATCAAGCGCCGGTTCTTTCTTGCTGAGTTCAGACACTAGCAGATGCTGCGGCAACGGCGAGTTCATTTGACCAAAGTCAACGTATGCCGGCTTGACAGGCCCAATATGGAATTGTCAGGTGCACCTTATGCGTTGCGCCTCTGACGTCCCGGAGAGCATCATGCGCGCACGTAATCTTATGACTCCAGATCCCTATTGCGTCACCGCGAGAACTCCCGTTTCCCAGATCATGCGCGCCATGCTGGACAAGAACATCAGCGCGGTGATGGTTCTGGGCGATGATGGTCAACTGATCGGATTGGTCAGCGAGGGGGACCTGGTAAGACGCCAAGATAGCACTCACCAAAAAAAACTGAATCACTGGTTGGCGCTGCTGGCCGAGGGCGAGGCATTGAACCTGGAGTTTCTGCACAGCCTGCAACTCAGCGAGCAGACGGCCGCTTCCGTGATGAGCAGCCCGGTTATTACGGTAGAGGAAGACACGGACCTGGCACAGATCGCCGACCTGCTTCTCAAGCGTGGCATCAAGCGCGTACCTGTCACCCGGCTAGGCCGCCTTGTTGGCGTGGTGAGCCGCCGGGACATCCTGCGCGCGTTGCTGGACCAAGAAACTTGAGCCCCGCCATGGAGGCAATATGGAACGCATCGGGATCTTGTTCTATTCGCGCACGGGCACGGGGCGGGCCACTGCCCAACGCCTCGCATCGATAAGCAGCTGGCCGGCCTACGAGGTCCGCGATGCCGTTCCCCGAGCCGGGCTGAGCGGAGATTGGCGCTGCGTCGCCGACACGCTGCTCAGGCGCTGCCCGGACATCCGCTACGAAGGTCCGCCATTGGACAGCTTCGATCACGTGGTCATCATTGCGCCAGTCTGGCTGCGGTCGCTGGCTGCCCCGATGCGGACGTTCCTGACGATGCAAGGGCGCTTGATCAAGGCCTACTCCGTCATCTGTGTCATGTCCGGCTACGGCGGCTTTCGGGCGGTCGACGACGTCGCGACCATTGTAGGAACCAGACCGCGCTCCATCCTGCTGCTTAAACAGTACGATGTGCTGGCGGAGGAATGCGACGCCTCGCTTTGCCGTTTCCGGGAACAAACCCGGGCAGCCGGCTCTGCCCAGAGGGATGACCCCGTACTTCCCGCCGTTGACTGACCGTTCCCGTTCTTGCGCGCTAGTGCATTTGTATTACCTTGGAAGGGCCTGTAGATTGTCGCGGCAATGTGTGCTGCAATAATCCGTCATCCGCCCCAAGGGGTGGCACCTTGGCCGTCCACATCATGAAGCATTCGCTCAGCGCCCCGCCGCTGCTCGACATCATTCAGTCTGCCACCGAGCCGATTATCACGATAGATGAGCGCCAGCGTATCGTGATGTTCAACCCGGCCGCCGAGCGCGTCTTCCTATGCAGCGCTGACGATGCCATCGGCGCAAATCTCGATATCCTTATCCCCGTCCGGTTCCGCGCTGCGCATGCGCGGCACGTCGACCGCTTCAAGCACACGGGCATTTCCGAACGTCAAATGGGCCTGGGCGGGCCGTTGTGGGGATTGCGGTCCAATGGGGAGGAGTTTCCCATGGAGGCATCCATTTCCCAGACCCGGTCAGAGGCAGGCATCTTCCTGTCGATCTTTCTGCGCGACATCAGCGAACGGCAGCGGGTGGATCAGGCGCTGCGCGCCTCTCGCGACGAGCTCACCCGGCTTTCCAACGCCCTGCTACATGTACGCGAGCAGGAGAAAAAACACATTGCCGGGGAGCTGCACGATGATCTTGGACAAACGCTGACCGCGCTGACCATGGAGCTGTCTCAGCTGGAAGCGGGTTTCGCAGCGGACGATCACGATTGCCGCGCTCGCGTGCGGGCCATGCGGCGCCTGATAAAGAAGACATTTGCTTCACTGCGGCGCATCGCCTCGGACTTGCGCCCGATCATGCTGGATGACCTGGGCCTGGCTGCGGCGGTCGAATGGCTGGTGGCGAATTTCGTTTCCCGATACGGCATTGACGTAAACGCTGACATTGACATCGGGCCTGAGGAACCCGCCAAACCTGTTGCGACTACGCTGTTCCGTGTCGTGCAGGAGGCCCTTACCAACATAGCCAAGCATGCCCAAGCGAGCAAGGTTCAACTGCGGCTACGCTGCACGGCATCCACCTGTGAGCTGACTGTCCAGGACAACGGGGTCGGCGCGTCTCCTGAGAGCCTGGCCAAGAAACTGCCCTTGTCGCTGGGGCTTCAAGGCATACGTGAACGCGTCCGGCTGCTCAACGGCGAGGTCACGATACACACCCGGAAAAAGGATGGCTTCAGGCTGCATGCGCAAATGCCCGCTCAGCCACGGGAACCCAGGTGGGAGACCACATGATCGCCGTCATGCTGGCCGACGACCACACGCTGTTGCGCGCAGGGCTGCGGCGCCTGCTTGAACATGCCGGTGACATCTCAGTGGAAGGCGAGGCCGGCAACGGATCGGAAGCCCTGAAGCTCCTTGCGCAGCGCCCTTGGGACCTGCTGGTTCTTGACATGTCGATGCCGGGCCGTGACGGTGTAGAACTGATTCGTCAAATTCGGCACGAGTACCCAAAGATCCCGATACTGGTGTTGACCATGCATGGGGAGCAACAATATGCGGTGCGTGCGATCAAGGCTGGCGCTGCAGGATATCTGACGAAGGACAGCGCCGCAGAAGAACTTGTGGAAGCGGTGCGCAAAGTGTCTGGCGGGGGCCGGTATCTGAGTCCGCCCCTGGCTGAAAGCATCGCGTTTGACCGGCATGAGGATCCTGGCGCCCTGCCCCACCAGCTGCTTTCCGACCGTGAGCTGTCGGTATTCCGGCATCTGGCCTCAGGCCGAACCAATTCAGACATCGCCCGGCTGCTTTTCCTGAGCGTGAAGACGATCAGTACCTACAAAAGCCGCATCCTGACCAAGATGCAGCTGCGTAGCCAGTCCGACCTGGTGCGCTATGCCATCCGGAATCGATTGATCGACGATAAGGACACGCCGCAAGGTTGACGAGGCAAACGCCAAGACGGCAGTCGACTACGGTAGGAATTTTCCTACAGCCGTAGGCAAACGCTACGTTACGCCGACGGGATGCGCCGATAGCGCAAAGGGCCACGGCCACGCATACTGGGACCGTACAGCCGCGCGGGCAAGCAGTTGCCTGCCACACGCGAATCTCAGGCAGTCCGACCCCATGAGGTGCCATCATGGAAACCCTCTCGCCGTCTTCCGCAATCCGGTTGCCATTTCAGGTCCAGGCAACGAGCGATTGCGCCGTGTGCCCTCTGACCCGCCTTTGTCACGCGAGCCACGATGCCGACCTGGCCTCCCCGTCTATGCCCCGCGCCCGGCGGATCGTTCACCAGGGCGAGGCCCTCTATCGTGCAGGAGACCCATTGCAGAATCTGTACTGGCTGCGGTCGGGATCTGTAAAAATCAGGGCCACCAATGCTGCCGGCCTGGAACAGATCACTGCGTTTCCCGTGGCCGGAGCAATGTTGGGACTGGACGCGATCGAGAGCGGCACGCACACCAGCGATGCGATTGCGCTCGAGGATTCCCTTGTCTGCATACTTCCCTTCTGCGACCTGATGGGGAACTGCCGGCAGGATTTCATCGCCGCCCAGCAACTGAACCGGCTCATCGCCCACGACATCAATGAAGCGCGCGGGCTGCTGATGGCCCTGGGCTGCATGACGACGGAGGAACGCGTTGCGCACTTCCTGATAGGCATCTCCGAAAAAATGATGGCAAATGGGTACTCGCCTCGTGAATTCATTCTGAAAATGACACGCCAGGACATTGCCAATCATCTGGGGATGAAGGTAGAGACGGTCTGCCGGGTGTTTGCGCGCATGCAGGATGCATCCCTGCTCAGCGTACGCAGAAGACAATTGGAGATCCGGAACATCGACGCTCTGCGGAAGATTTGTTGTGGATGATGCCAGCCGATGACTAACGACTTGACGTTGCGCTTTCTGGGGGCAGCCGGAACCGTTACCGGATCGCGTCATCTGCTGGAAGCAGGCGGGCGCATGATCCTGTTGGATTGCGGTCTGTTTCAAGGCGTGAAGCCATTACGGCTGCGCAATTGGGCGCCATTTCCCGTACCGCCCGCAAAAATCGACGCTGTGGTGCTATCGCATGCCCATCTAGATCATTCCGGCTACCTTCCCCGGCTGATCCGAGAGG